>CAZXVB010000032.1:0-14735 GCA_964643875.1 uncultured Anaerolineales bacterium
CAGAGCGTATGACCAACCCGCAGGTGTCAACTTGATGTAACCTGTGTGGACAGGCCTGCAAGCCCTCCAGAGGCGATTTCAATCGCTAACAGAAGTAGCCTGGGCAGTTACACAAAATCATTTAATAGGAACCTCCAGTGTTGTTCAACTGCTTGACGAAAACGGGGGTTTGCGCTACAATATGCCCACCGCGCAGGCGGGGTTCTCCCCCGCCTGTTCGTTTGCATTGCTGCATTGCACAAATGAATCAAACCGACTATGCGCTCGCCGACATTGGCGAGTTGGAAATCAGGAGGAACCGATGACACAAGCAGAACAGATCGAATTGGCTGCAACAGAGCGGAGTGTGACAGGCAAACAGGTGAAGCGGCTGCGACGGGAAGGCTGGACACCAGCCGTCATGTACGGCCATGGTTTCGATGCCGTGCCTCTACAATTCGAGACCCGCAGCCTCACCCGTCTGCTGACAGATGTGGGAGGGAGTCAGCTCATTCGTGTGCGCATCAAGGGGAAGCAACAACCAGAAATGGCTCTGCTGCGGGATGTTCAGCGGGATCCGATTCGACAGACGATTCTCCACGTTGATTTGTATCGGGTTAAGATGACGGAACGGATCACAGCCGAAGTGCCAATCGAGATCGTAGGCGAGTCCCCGATCATCGAGAGCCGAATGGGTATCCTCATTCAGGGGGTCTCCTCCATCGAAGTCAGTTGTCTACCAGGGGATTTGGTGGATGCCATTGAGGTAGATATCTCAGGACTGACCGAGGTGGATCAGGCAATTCACGTGTGTGATCTGGCCATCCCGGCTGGGATGGAGACCCTGACCGAGCCAGACGAAATGATCGTCCGTATCGTTCCTTTGGAAGAAGCGCCTGTTTCAGAGGAGGAGGAAGTAGGAGAGGAAGGCCTCATAGCCGAGACAGCCGAGGTGGAAGTCATTCGGGAAGTTTCCAGAGAGGAATCGTAGCTGGTCAAGCGACACTCCCTCCTGCGGGTCCGAACCTGCGGGAGGGTACCGCTACGCGGAGACAAAAGCCCGTCTCCGCTTTTTTTATCCCGTCATGCTTTGCAATATATTGATGCGTATCCGGATCCGGTCACGCAACCTCAGTAACACAAAGATTGCAATTCCAATCAGCAAAGCAGTCGAAAGAAACGACCCTACTGCGGCCAAAGCGATCAACACCACTTGCCGCACGCGCCGAGTGGTCATAATCCGCTCACGGGCGCTGCCGAGCAAATCCTGTTCCAGCGCTCGCACGAAATCTACCGAAGGCTGGACCGGCGTCATACTTTGATACAATTGCTCCGCCAATTCCAGCAACGGATCCAATTGGCGCTGCTCAGACTCCGAGAGCACGGTAGGAGATACGCTCGGCTCTTCCCAGTGCCCCACCATTGCATCCGAATACACTGACAGAGCCTCAATCAGATGGTGGTCGCGCTTACCACCTTTCCGTAGCATCGAAAGTATGTCCTGGATCTTCTTAACCGTCATCTCCTCTCTCACGTATCAATTCTTCTCGTAACGCTGCTAGGGTACGGTGGTAGAGCGACTTGATCGCCCCCTCGGTACGTCCCATAATTTCCGCGATCTCGGCGTTGCTGAGTTGTTCAACTAACTTGAGAACCAACAAATGCTGTCGATCCGGGGGAAGTCGCCGCACAGCTCGCAACAGCGCCGCTTCTTCATCCCGTCTCTCGGCCTCCACGGCCGGCCCATCCCGCCGCCAAGGTAACGTGAATAACTCATCCAGGGGAACGGCTTGCTGCCGACGATTGTCACGATGCCAATTAGCCACCACATTATGTGCAATGCGATACAAATAAGCCGAAAAAGGCGCCCCCCGGTCAACGTACCGAGAGAGATGTTTCAAGGCCCGATAGAACGTACGAGCAGTCAAATCCTCAGCATCGTGGTGATTCCCCACACGATAATAGATGTAGTTATAAATCCGGGTCACGTATCGCTCGTACAATATGCCAAACGCTTCCGGATCATCCCGCGCACGTGCGATCAATTCAGAATCGCTCAATTCGTGCATCCCAATTACCTCAAACGTCTGCACGGTGACTCACTATAGAGAACACTACCATCGGACAACAGTTGCGAGGAGAGAATGTTATTGCCGTTACGTTGTCAGTTTCGATGACTTCCCGACATCGGTAGGAAGAACTCGCACCTGACAAGAGGTTCCTCCCTCGAAACGGCCCAACTCCTCAAGGAATCGTTCTACTCCAGCCTGCTCCACCAAAGCGACTAAAGCCGACGTACCCGGTCGCAGGTCGGCTTTCACCATTTGCAGGTACTCGTTGAGAAATCCCATATCTAAAGCGTGTGCAGCTGCGCCCCCCACGACGGCACCAGCGACCGACCCCACGGCAATCCCGGCTGGCCCACCTAGCAAACCAATCAAGCCACCAACGATAGCGCCCAACAATGCTCCATGCTGGGTATCCACGTCTTCGCGCTCTCTCACCATCACTTTTCCGTTGGCCTCCATCACCAACACAGCGACGTTGAGTATTCCAATCACCCCTTCCTCCTCCCTTTCCACAGCTTCCATTGCCTCGGCAACCTGACCAGCCGTCATTGGAGCATCATACGTTTGAATCACCAATGAGATCTTCTTTTCAACCACATCCACCTCCCAATTTGTACCCTCAGCATTCGACCGCCCTATTGTACCCATATTTGGGTTATCCGCAACTATCCAATAGCATCTTGCCCCTCATGCCGAAAGTGTTATAATCCAGTCCACGCAGAGGTGGACAGCCAGCTTTAGCTCCTCAGGCGCGGTTTCAACCGCTGGTCTGAGTAGTAACGAGAGCAATGCTTTTGCAGATTTCACAAAGTGGCTTAGCTCCCCCGTTCCACGGGGGGAGGACAGGCTTCCCCCCTGCGAGCGGGGGGGATTGAGGGGGGGCGGATGCCTCGTAAAGGTGCAAAATTACTGGAGAGGACACAATATGCGATTGTGGATGGGAATAGGAATTGCTCTCGTGGGCGCGGGGTTGGCAGTTCTGGTCGTCCGTCTGCCGGGCAGGAAGAATCCGGTCCGACGGGATGCCGGAGCCATTGCAACACTGACGGGAGTCGTGATGCTCTTCTTCTGGCCGGTTCTCCTGGCCGGTCACTCGTTCCCCCGGGGAGGCGGCGATCTGTGGGGACAATTGTACCCGGTGTGGGCCTTCGTTGCTGCCCAGGTCCGCCAAGGCGTTTTCCCCCTCTGGGATCCGCTGTTGGCCGCCGGGGATCCAATTTTTTCCGAAGGCCAGTATGGGCTATTGAATCCCTTGAACTGGCCGCTGTTCCTGTTTTCCCCTCCTCCAGTGACGTTGGTTCTGCTGCGCGGGATGATCGGCCCATTCCTGGCTGGCGTGGGGACCTACCTCTACCTCACGCGTTCCCCCCGGTGCCAATTGACGACGGGAGCCGGCCTGCTGGGAAGTGTGGCCTATATGCTTTCCGATCCGTTCATTGTCCATCTGGGACATCCCCAATTCAACGACGCGATGGCCTGGCTGCCATGGTCCCTGCTGGGTGTGGATTGGGCACTCTCCGCCCCATCCTGGCGGTCGGCGGCCATGGGTGGTCTCCCGCTGGCTATGATGGTTCTGGCCGGGCACGGCCAGGCTTCGCTCTACGGGCTGCTCGCTGTGGGAATGTACGGCCTATGGCTATGCCTGCTTTCGGGCCGGGCATCACCTTCAAAGATTGTCCCCACTGTGGGGCGGCTGGCGATGGTAGCCATGGTAGGATTTGCCCTCTCCGCGCCGATGACCCTGCCGGGGATCGAGCGTCTACCCTGGACGATGCGTTCGTTGGTCTCCCCCGAACTCCGGCGGGGGTACGAGTTTTCCCCAGCCTTGTTGGCTGATAGCCTGGCGCCGGGTTTCCACGGTCGCGGGGCCGCGTCATGGTGGGGAGGTGATCGAGTCGAGACCGCCTACATCGGCGCGGTAGCGTTCTACCTGGCGCTATGGGGTCTCATCGCCCGTCCGCGAAGAGCTTTGTTCTGGGTAGGATGGGGAGCCGTGGCGATGCTCTTTGCTTTTGGCTATCAAGGACCTCTCTACCCTTTGCTGGCCGACTGGCCCCTCTTTGCCGATTCCTGGAAGACAGCCCGGGCGATCTTCGTGACGACATTCGCCCTAGCCGTGCTGGCTGCTCTGGGAATGGATGCCTTGAGCGTGACGATTGCAGCGCTGAATCAGCAATCACGGCGGAGGTGGCTCTATTTCCTGGTATTTGTGATCCTCTGCGGAGGAGCGTTGTGGATGATGGGGACGTTCCTGACTTCGCTACCAGGGGTCCCCGCCGGCCCGCCGATGACGACAGGTCGGTCCAGTCTGCGGACGGGAGGCGCGTTGGCCCTGGGACTGGCGGCGCTAATGCTTGTGGGGAGAGTATTTGTTAAAGGAAAGAGCACGGGGAGACTACAAAAATGGGGCCAACTCGTCCTGTACGTCGGTGCCCTGCTCCTGTTGACGGGTGAACTGGTCGTCATGGGGTCTCGAGTGGAGACCGACCCGTCCCATCCCTTCGCCGGCCCCGATCACTCCCAGGCGCTGGCGTTCCTACGGAGTGACAGGGGCTGGTTCCGAGTGGATACAACCCCCCGCGCCCGACAGATGTGGTCGCCGGAGCAGATGCAAATCCAGGGCTTGGAGACAGTACAGGGATCGGGCAATCCCCTGGCGCTCTATCCTGGCGAACAATTCTATTGGGCGCAGCCCTCGGTGGGCGCACCTGGATATCGTCTCCTGGGAGTCAAATACATCGTAGTTCCCAAGGGAGCGCCACCAGGAGCGGAGGAGATCTGGCCAGTGTTCACCGAGGACGCGACGGTGGACATCCACCTGAACACAAGAGCGCTTCCTCGATCCTGGTTAGTCTATCGGACGGAATCGGTTGTGGATTTCGAGGCCGCTTTCCGACGGGTATTGTCGGACACATTCCAACCAGAGCGAGTTGCCGTGGTGGAGGACGGCCCTCGGCTGGATGGCACGGGGCAAGGGTGGATCGAGGTAGGACGTTACAGCCCCAATGAGGTCGTCCTGACCGTCCATACGGATGCACCGGCCCTGCTAGTGCTCTCCGATGTCTACTACCCTGGTTGGTATGCCGAGCTAGACGACGTGCGGGTCCCGATTTACCGGACGGATGTCACCTTTCGGGGGGTGTTGGTTCCACCAGGGGATCACCAGGTGCGCATGTACTTTTTGCCTCGTTCCTTTCTGGTCGGATTGGGATTGGCCGTGTCGGTCATCTTGGCCTGGGTGGTGACGGGGATACACCGCCGAGCGCGCTACGTCCAATAGGTACCGCAGACATGTAACCTTATCGGGTCAACGAGGATTCTTGAGGTAAGCTAGCCTCCCGCAGGTTCATATAGGCTTGGCCAACGCAGAAACTGCGGCAAAAGAGGTAGTTTATCAGGGACAAGGCGTCCTCATCCTGCGGGAGGCTCGTCCCCCCCCCTCGAATCCGTGTAGAGCCATCTTGGTTTGACAGTTGATAGAGGTATCATATAATGGTGAACAGAATGCCAGACATAACGAAGGAAGATGAAAGGAATGCCATAGGTACTGTTGAGACAACGGTGATCTGACGTGGGATTCTCACACTCAATGTGCATTAGACAAAGAGGAGGGTAGGAAATGCAGTACGAACTCAAAGGGACATTTTTGCAGACGGTGGACATCACCTTAAATGCCGGTGAATCAATCTACACAGAATCCGGCGGGATGGCCTGGATGAAGGGGGATATCGAAATGCGAACTGGGGCCAAGGGAGGATTGATGGCCAGCCTGGGTCGCAAGTTGGCCGGCGAGTCCCTGTTCTTGACGACGTATACCTGTCGTAGTGGCCAGAGCCTGGTGGTGTTCGCGCCAGAAGCGCCAGGGAAGGTGCTCGACTTTCACTTGGCCGATGGGCAGACGCTCATCTGTCAAAAAGACGCCTTCATGTGTGCTGAGGAGTCAGTGAAATTAGAAATCGCGTTCCGTAAACGGCTGGGGGCTGGATTGTTCGGAGGCGAGGGGTTCATCCTCCAAAAGATCTCCGGTCCGGGCGTAGTCTTCCTGGAGATCCCCGGTGAGGTGCGGGAGTATACGCTGGCCGCCGGTGAGGTTATACAGGTTGATCCAGGCCACATCGCTTTGTTCGAGCCGACGGTGGATTACGATATTACGATGGTCAAGGGCGTGGCCAATGTCCTCTTCTCTGGCGAAGGGCTGTTCCTGGCTAAGTTGAAGGGGCCAGGGAAGGTGTGGTTGCAAAGCCTGCCGCTTTCCAACCTGGCGGCAAAGTTGGCGCGGTACATACCGACCAGTAAGTAACCTGGCCGATCATCACTCGGGAGAGCGGAGGGAAGCCAACACCGTTCGGGATTGGGCAATGTCAGCTTGAATCTGTTCTACCAGAGTGTTGAGGGTCGGGAAAGAGCGTTCGTCCCGCAGACGAGCGATGAAATCCAGCGCCAACCTCTGACCGTACAGATCTGCCTCAAAGTCCAACAAGTGAACCTCGGTGACCAGAGATTGCCCGGCGAATGTGGGCCGTATGCCTACGTTGGTGACGGCCGGATAGATGTCGCCTGCCAAGGATGCCCAACAAGCATAGACGCCCCGGCAGGGAACCAGTCGGTAGGGTGGCAACTCTAAGTTGGCCGTAGGAATACCGATACGCCGTCCCAGACCTCGTCCGTGGACTACTGTGCCGGTCAGACGGTATGGTCGGCCCAGGCAGCCAGCGGCCTGAGCCACGTCACCGGCGGCTAAAGCGGCCCGAATCCGGCTGCTATTCACGGTGCTTCCATCCCACACGACCGGCTCGACCACGTACACGCTGAAGTCCCGTTCTTCTCCCATCCGTCGCAAAAAGGGAATGTCTCCCTGGCGATCACGCCCGAACGCCAGGTCTGGTCCGCCCCACAGTGCTGCCAGATGGAGGTGTTGGATCAGAGAGTGAACGAATTCCTCAGCCGGCGTCTGGGCCATCTCGGAGGTGAACGGCAGCACCACCAACCAGTCGAGGCCCAGGGCGTCCATTAGCCTGGCCCGCTCGGAGATGGTGGTTAGCATAGGCAATGGCTCATATCCCAGGACATTGGCAGGGTGGGGATCAAAAGTGATCGCAGCAGCAATGTGACCATCGGTATGGGCGGCGGTGATCATCCGATTGAGCAGTCGCCGGTGGCCCCGATGGACACCATCGAAAATGCCAATCGTGACGTGAGCGCGAGCGGACGGGTGAACTTCTGCCAGGTCATGGGTAATGCGCATTTCGGTCATTGGTGCGTTTATCAGTTGTTCTCCAACTTCAACTTCAATTTGCGGGCAGCGGACAGGGATTGTCCTGGAAAGAATCCGGGGAGAAGAACACCTTGCGGGGTCGCCACAGCCCCGTGGACGGGTCGTATTCGGCCAGCGCCAGGAAATGGCCGACCAGGTCATAGACGCGAGCCAGACGCCATTTCTTACTCTTCTGTTCCTGCGCTATATCGGTAAGCGGTGCCGGTGCACTGATCGCTTGCCCGGCGCACAGCCTTTGGGCGGTTCGTGCGTCCAGGTGGAGCGCCGGAAAGTTCGCCAGGGCAGCATCTATCGGTAGCAAGAAGCTCTGCCAGGTGTCAGCGGTCAACTCTTCCAATGGAGTGGCCTCCTCCAGCCAAAATGCGCCACTGGCCAGGCGCACCAAGGCAGTGAGGTGAGCGCCGCATCCCAGCGCCCCCCCCAGGTCGTGTGCCAGGGAGCGAATGTATGTGCCCGATGAGCACGTTACCTCCATGGTACAGTATGGTGGGTCCCAGCCTGTCAGTTCTAACCTGAATATTTCCACCTGTCGCGGTTTGCGTTCCACTTCGATTCCCCGGCGGGCCAACCGATGCAGAGGCACCCCCCGGTGTTTGATCGCCGAGTACATAGGGGGAATCTGCTCAATCGTTCCCTGGAATTGGGCCAGGGCACGTTCGACCTGAGAGCGTGTAGCCGTTACAGGGGACTCGGTCACCACTTGACCTTCCCGATCGTATGTGTCGGTTGTGACCCCCAGGCGTATCTCCGCCCGGTATACCTTCCGGCCGGCCATCAGGTACTCACTCACGCGGGTGGCTCGCCCCACACAGACGAGCAGCACACCAGTAGCCATAGGGTCCAACGTGCCGGCGTGCCCCACCCGGCGAATCCGTGAAAGTGTGCGCACACGGTCTACTACGTCGTGCGACGTGAGGCCGGTCGGTTTATTCAGATTGAGGATGCCGTCCATGTCCTTGCGCGTCCTTGCTCGTTCTTGCGCGTTCTTGCTCCCTGCTCCTTGGTTCAAGACGTTTCCTGCTCGCCGACCGGCTGGGCGACGATAGGATACAATCGCTCCAATACCTGTCGTTGAACCTTTGTCAATGGGCCGGGGATAGTGCAACCTGCAGCCAGCTTGTGCCCCCCACCACCCAATTGAAAAGCTACCTGGGAGACGTCGTAGTCTGGTTTGGCGCGCATGCCGACTTCTATATTGCCGTTTTCCTGTTCAGAGAAAACTACAGCCACATCCGCTTCATCGGCACTGATAAGGAAGCTGACCAGACCGGCATCTCCGCTTTCTTCGTATCGTGCCTGGCGGCGCATGTCTTGTGAGATGCTGGCCCAGATGAGGCGGTCCTGAAGCTGAACAGTCGCGAGGGCTTGTCTCCACAGGTGAATGGTAGCGACGTCTCGCCGTTCTAAAGTGTGCTGGATGATCGCCGGCAAAGAGGCCCCGGCCTGCATCAGGCGCAGAGCGGTTTCTATCACTGCTGGTGTGACGTTGGGTGTGCGGAATCCCCGTGTGTCGGTCACAACCCCGGTCAGCAGGCTGGTCGCCATCCCAGTGTCCAGTGGCATCCCCAGGGCATTCAACACCTGGTAGACGATCTCTGCCGTGGATGAGACGTTTGTAATGACCAGGTTGACGCTCCCGAAATTAGTGTTGGTCACGTGGTGATCAATGTTGAGCAACGGGACATTGTGAAAGTCAGGGTGATGGGGCAAGTCTCGTAACCGGTCCGTATCGGAACAATCCAGGGAGACAACCAGATCGAAGGGAGCAGTTACCTGGGTCGAGAAAGTCGTCGCCAGCGGGAGGAAATGATAGCGGGATGGTATCGGGTCCGGGCAAAAGAGCATCGGCTTGCTTCCCCGGTAATGTAGTCCCTGTGCCAAAGCTGTTGTGCTGCCGATGGCATCTCCATCGGGCGCTAGATGGCAAGCCAGAAGCGGGGAACGGGCCGATCGAATGAGTCGAACGGCCCGTTCCAATGAATCGGGAGAATTAAAGTTCGAATTGGATATCTGTTTCATTTCCCTCATTTTCCCCCAGTTCCCCCAGGCTTTCGTCTTCCGTGTTGTATTGCAACTCGTCCAGTATGTTAGCAATGTGTTCTCCACGTTCTATGGAAGGGTCGTAGTGGAATTTGAGGGCCGGTGTGTGTTGCAACCGCAAGCGACGGCCCAGTTCCCGCCGCAACCATCCGGCCGCATTCTCCAATCCGGCCTGCACTTCCGCCTGTTCCTCGGGACCGCCTAAAATGCTGTAGTGTACATCCGCATAGCGGGTATCCGGTGTGACGGATACTTCGGTGATAGTCACCATTTGCAGGCGCGGGTCACTGGCCTTGCGCTGAAGCAAAGTGGTCAGATGAGAGCGTACCAGTCCAGAGACCCGCCGTTGATACTTCTTGCCCATTGTATTTTTCTTTCCCTTTATTCTCTTGCTCTCGGTTGAAAACCTACTGTGGTTGATCGCCGGTCACGCCACCAGCTCTAATTGGCATTGCATTGGCATGCCGTGTTACGGTTAGGCTGATTCAACCCGTTCTTTGACGTAGAATTGGAGAATATCCCCCACGGAAAAGTCCCCAAAATCCGCTAAATGTACACCGCACTCGAAGCCGGTGCGCACTTCGCGGACATCTTTCTCAAACCGTTTGAGTGAGTCCACGTGTCCGTCGTGGAGCTGTTGTCCATTGCGGAATACCCGGACCCGAGCGTTGCGGCGGGCCTCGCCAGAGCGAACATAGCAGCCGGCAACGACACCCACGCGGGGTACTTTGAACGTGGCGCGGACTTCAGCCTCTCCCACGATAACGTCCTCATACGTAGGCTCCAACAATCCTTTAAGGGCCTTCTCAACATCCTCAATCAGTTTGTAGATGATATCATACGTGCGGATATCTATGCCTTCGTTTTCCGCCATGCGGCGGGCCGCCGGGTCCGGGGAGACCTGGAACCCAATCACAATGGCGTGGGAAGCGATGGCCAGATTAATGTCGGACTCGCCGATGTTGCCTGCCGCTGCGTGGATGATGTTGACCTTCAGGTCCTCGCTGCCTAAGCGTTCCAGGGAAGAGACAATCGGCTCAATGGAGCCTTGCACATCGGTTTTGACTATCAAATTGAGTTCTTTGATTTGGCCAGCCTGGATGCGGGCGGAAAAATCATCCAGGGTGAAGGCTTGTACCGGTGTTTTAGCTTGGCTCGCCAGTTCCTCTCGCCTTTGGGCCACGATCGCGCGGGCGGTGCGCTCATCGGCCACGACCTTGAATATTTCCCCTGCCCCTGGCACATTGGAAAGCCCCATAATCAGTGCAGGGGTAGAAGGTGGTGCTGTTTCAATTGGCTCTCCAGCTTCGTTCAACATTTGACGTATCCGACCATAGGCCAGACCGGCCACGATGACATCTCCGACGTGGAGTGTACCGTTCTGAACCAGAACCGTAGCAGTGGCCCCTCGGGTACGCTCTAAACGGCCCTCCAGTACGGCGCCTACTGCGGGACGGTCCGGGTTGGCCTTGATCTCGGTGGAGTCGGCTACCAGCAAGATCGCTTCCAGCAGGTCCTCCAGACCGATCTTTTTTTTGGCGGAGACCGGCACACAGAGAGTCGTCCCTCCCCAGTCATCGGGCGTCAATCCCATTTCGGACAGTTGCTGTTTTACTCTTTCGGGTTGAGCCGTCGGTTTGTCTATTTTGTTGATGGCGACGATGATGGGCACCCGTGCGGCCCGCGCGTGGTTGATCGCTTCAATGGTTTGGGGCATCACGCCATCATCGGCTGCTACCACCAATACAGCGATGTCCGTGGTGTGCGCTCCACGCGCCCGCATAGCCGTGAAAGCTTCATGTCCAGGGGTATCAAGGAATGTGATGATCCGCCCATTGTGTCGCACCTGATGGGCGCCGATGTGCTGGGTAATTCCCCCAGCTTCCCCAGCCTGTACATCTGTCCTTCGAATAGCGTCCAACAGAGAAGTTTTGCCGTGGTCAACATGCCCCAGCACAGTGACAACCGGTGGACGCGGTTTAAGTTTGGCGGGGTCCTCCTGGGCATAGAGGCGTTCCCATAGGGCCGTGGGGCCTTCTTCCGAACCCTCCATTGCGATGGGTGTTTCTTCGCGGGGTTCGAACCCCATTTCCTGCGCCACGATAGCCGCCGTTTCGTAGTCGATTTGCTGGTTGATATTGGCCATCACCCCTACGTTCATCAATTCTTTAATTGCTTTGATGGGAGTGATATCCAACAATTCAGCCAATTGACGCACGGTCAAAAATTCCGGTAACTCAACGATTCGCATTGTCTCTTTTGTCGCTTCGTTCATAAACCGCCCCTTTCTTTTTAGACTTTGAGTAACTGCTCAGGCTACTTCTTTAGCGATTGAAATCGCCTCTACTAGAGGGCTTGCAGCCGAGCGTCCACCTACGTGGACGGTCTGTCCACGCAGGTGCTAAAAGTGCACTCAATGGCAAAGAGTTTTCGAGGCCCACCAAACTCAGTCTATGTCTCGTCGTTGGATATGGACGTCAATTGTTGTGGCAATGTGTCGGCATAAGCTCGTAACTGATTCAACGTCTCATCGGATAACGCGACACGCAAAGCCCGCTCCAGATGTCCCCGCGTCAATGCAGCGTCCCAACAAATTTTTTGGCGACACAAGTAGGCCCCGCGTCCATTTCGCTTTCCGGTCTCGTCCACCACCACATTGCCCTCCGGTGTGCGCACGATGCGTACCATCTGTCGTTTAGGTTGCGATGTTCGGCAAGCCACACAAGTACGTTGTGGGATGTGCTTATGTCGTTTTGGCGCACTCATACGCATACCGTCTTTAGTGGATAAACTCTTCCCATTCGTCGAGATCATCCAATTCATCGAAGAAATCGCCGCGCTTACGGTGCCGACGGGCGATAACAACGCCGGCCTCTTCGTCATAGATCAACTGCCGACGACGACGACGGTCTCGCTTACGGGTCTCTTCGATGGAAAATTCTTCTTCCTCCTCCCCCTCGATGAACGGAGGCAAGGTAGAGGAAATTGCCTCTCGTTCCTCCTCCACCTCTTGTGCTTCCTCTGGCTCCAATGCTTCCGCCGGTGAGACCTCCTCTGGCTCCAACGCTTCCGCTGGTGGAGCTTCCTCTGAGATCGTCTCGATTTTTTCCTCGCCTTTCGCTTCGACGGAAGGTGATTCTGCCACCAGTTCCACGGTGGGAGGCGTGGATTCCGCCTCCTCTGACTCTGTCACTTCTGTCGTTTCCGTCTCCGCTGTCTCGAGGATCGAGGGAGAGGGTTCAAGCGCTTCCGCTGCCGGCGATTGTTCTTGTGCTTTTTCTGAGAGTTCTTCCTGAGTTTCCTCGGCGGGCAGGGCCAGTGCCTGGAGACATCGCTTGATCTCTTTCAAACTCTTGGGGCCAATGGCATGGAGTTGCAACAATCCTTCGTCCCCTTCAGCCAGCAGGGCCATCACTTGGCCAACATTTTCCAATCCTGCTCGTTCCAGGTGAGTCAACACACGAACAGAAAGGCCGATTTCGCTCAGGGGAATCTCGTAAGCACGAGCGGGGATTTTGGCAATGGCGGCTTGAATCTCAGCCTCGCGGGCGCTCTGGGCAGCTTCGATACGTGCACGTCGCAATGCTTCTTCCTTGATCAGCCGTTGTCGCTCACTATTGCGGACCGAAGAGTAATATTGTTGTACGCCCTCGATGACTTGCCGGACCAGGAGTAGCTCCTCACCGCTATAGGGCAACTTGACTTGTTCATGCTGTCGTAGAATGTTGGCCACTGTCGGCAACAGTTCGGCAACCGGCCCAATTCCTGGAAGTACATCCGGGTCCTCGTTGATCTTTCTCAATGCCCAGGATGCCGCTTCAGTCACGCCCTGGATATCGATCCGCCAGCCGGTCAACTTGGCGGCCAGACGCGCGTTCTGCCCAGCCCGTCCAATGGCCAATGACAGTTGATCGTCCATAACAACGACGTTTGCCGTTCGTCCGTTCGATGGACCTTCCTCTAAATGGATACTCAACACCTTAGCCGGGCTGAGAGCTTTGGAGATGAAAATGGAGGTATCTGGACTCCACTCGATTACATCAATTTTTTCTCCCCCTAACTCGTTGACAATGGACTGAATACGCACTCCCCGCATCCCGACGCAAGCCCCTACGGGGTCTACACCGGGTTGGCGGGCGGCGACGGCCACTTTGGAGCGCGACCCGGCCTCCCGGGCAATGGCTTTGATTTCCACAGCGCCACTGAATATCTCCGGCACTTCCAACTCTAACAAGCGTTTCAACATATTGCTGTGGTTGCGGGACACAACAATCTGGGGACCACGGCTCGTACGGCGAACTTCCAGCACGTATGCCCGCAGTCGTTGGTGGATAGTGTATCGTTCACCAGGGGTTTGTTGATTGCGCGGGAGAATCGCCTCTGTCCCCTCCAGGTGCAGGATGACAGCTTGAGGTTTGATGCTCTGAACGGTACCGTGGACGATCTCCCCTTCCTGCTGGATGTACTGAGAATATCGGGCCTCTCGCTCGGCCTCTCGGATCCGCTGGAGAATGATTTGTTTGGCGCTTTGAGCAGCGATCCGTCCGAAGTTGTCGGGAGTATCTTCTATCAACAGGTTATCACCAATCGCGATGTCCGGGTCAATGGTCTGGGCATCTTTCAGCGCGATTTCCTCTTTGTGATTGGTCACTGTTTCAACAACTCGTTTTTCCACAAAAATGTAGGATTTCCCAGTCTCCAAATCCAACTTTGCCGTGATGTTCCTGCCAGCACTGATGCTATGCTCGCGGCGATATGCCGAGGCCAGTGCCATCTCCAGTGCTTCTAGCACCACTTCACGGGGCAATTTCCGCTCGCTGCAGATTTGGTTGAGAGCCAACAAGAAATCGGACTTCATGCTTTCTTTATCTCCTAAAACATCTCGATTCAACTGGACCATATACGAAGAAAAGTGGGACTGGCCCACTTCTCATTGACTACATCCATATAGACGGTCGTATTATAACATGGAGACCTTCAAGAGGCAAGTAATTGGAACTGGTGATTGCCCACATCTCATCCTGTCCCGCTCTGGGAGAAATAAAGCATCTACCTTCACTACCCGACATCTGAACGCAGATGATGCAGATTCACCGCAGATTGACGCTGATTTGACCGGATTCGTATCGCTTCGCGCCGAAAACCCGAGAAAATCTGTGTTTTTCGGCGTTAATCTGCGTCCCAGAAAAAGCGTGTCGGGTAATGAATCCGCCACGTACAGGATGTGCGGCTACAGGAGCGATTTTCCGGCCAGGCTCTTGGTAGTCACTGTACAACTTCGAAGAACCGTCACCTTGCCTCGCCGGGCGTCGGCGTGGCAGGTTCGGGAGTGGGGGACGGCGTGGGCGGAGATGTCGGCGTGGCCGACGGCG
>CAZXVB010000033.1:0-12350 GCA_964643875.1 uncultured Anaerolineales bacterium
GGCGTAGCGATTGAAATCGCCTATTACGAGCCTGCGGCTGGGCCTCCGCCTGCGCGGACGCGCCTGTCCACGCAGGTGGACAGCCAGCTTTGGCTCCTCATTTCAACCGTCAGCTTGAGTAGTAACCGTCATAGCGATTTCTGCTTGTTCAAGCCCGAAATCTGCCAGAGTCCAGTTAAAGTGATATGCGATGCACCTTGGAGGTGCGTCGCACGTTTGTTGTTTTTGCGTCTCACTACCCGACATTTTGACCCTTCCGCAGGTTCGGATGAGATTTTGGGGCACTTTGTGCCCTGGTGCGGGGGATACACGTGCAATTGACGTAATTTTCAAACCTGTGGGAGAGTTAACGACCAATGTGCCGGGTGGTGAATGATTATATTTGCTAAAAGTCGTCTGTTTCCCGTATGAGACGCGTAGTTGAGTCTAAAGCCTATTATGCTATAATAGCGGCATGTCTGGGAGGGAATCCATACCCTGTTTGGGGAATGATGGAACTGATGAGAAAGATTGGACATCTTGTAGTATAGAGGGGGGCACATCGGTTTGTACATATCCTGCGTGTTACTATTCAGGCCAGCGGTTGAAACCGCACCTGAGGAGCTAAAGCTGGCTGTCACCTGCGTGGACAGGCGCGTCCACGCAGGTGGACGCTCGGCTGCAAGCCCTCCAGAGGCGATTTCAATCGCTAAAGAAGTAGCCTGAGCAGTTACTGAGCAGTTACTCCTTGCTCCCCTTTGATCACGGATGTACATGAATTTCACGGAGTATCTACCCAGACGTAGCCCGGACGGAACACAGATGACACGGACTCTGAGGATCGTCATTGGTCTGTGTTTTTCTGTGTTGATTTGAGCAATTTCCCTACATTTGTTGTGCCACAAGTTTAGTATAGGAGTCTAGTCGTGAAGCGATGGACAAGATTGGTGGGAGTGTTTTTCGTACTTACCGGTGTGGCGCTGACGGGTATAACGGGGTCCCCATCGCCGACTGTCCTGGCGCAAGGCTCCGCCCTCACAATGGAGGTGACGGTCGGCTTTGATGGGTACTGTCGTTCGGCTGATAGCAGTATATGGTGCCCGGTGTATGTGGTGTTGACGAACGACGGGCCGGAGATCACGGGGGAACTGCGAGTCTCTGAAGCTGAAACGGTAGGGGCATCAACGCCGGACGTCTACACCCGTTCGGTCGTTCTGCCAACGCACTCTCGGAAAGCATTCTACTTCTATCTTTCCTCGACGCACCTGCGTGCTCCTCTAAACTTGTTGCTTGTCTCCAATGATGGTGGGAGGGAACGGATATTGATCCATAAGCGGGTCCCCATCCTGCGGGTTGACAAAAACGACCGCCTCTATGGTGTGCTCAGCAGTCATCCATCGGATTTGAACTTCTTTAACGACGTTACCCCGGCCAGCGCGGATGCCCAGGTGGCGCATCTCTCGGTGGATGCGTTACCGCCAGACCCGTTGGGATGGGAAGGGCTGGATGTGCTAGTCGTGGATGATGTGGATACGACCACTCTCCGGGATGATCAGTACCAGGCGTTGGAAACGTGGCTGGCGCATGGTGGCCACCTGATAGTCGGCGGGGGAGCCGGGGCCGACCGGACAGTGGCCGGCCTGGCCGATCTGCTGCCGGCGACGGTGGTCGGTTCCCTGTCCGTAGACGATTTGCCGGCCTTGAGCGAGCAGTGGGGAACCTCAGTGGTACCCGGCCCGTATCTCCTGGCCGACCTCTTCCCGCACGAGGGGAGTGAGATCGTCCTGGCCCAAGCGGGCGGTGACGACGGTGACGAGGACGGGGATAGCGATATCGCTCTGTGGGTCCGGCAGACCTATGGTGAAGGATGGGTAGATATGTGGGCGTTGGACTTATCTCTCAATCCGTTCACCCGCTGGGACGACTATATGCATCTTTGGGAGGCAATGATGACCGTGCGTATAGATGCCCTGCGGGGACTCACCATTCAGAACTCGTACACCCTATGGGAGGCCATCAGAGCTATCCCTGGGGTGGAACTCCCTTCCGTGCTCCCAATACTGGGGTTTATGTTGTGCTATACTGCTTTGATCGGCCCGGTCAATTACGCGATCTTGCGTAAGATGGACCGGCGGGAATTGGCTTGGGTGACGATCCCTATCCTGATCCTGGGATTTGCCGGCTGCGCCTATGCAACGGGTTTCCAGATCCGTGGCGTTCAGGCGATCATCCATCGCCTGGGGGTAGTCTATGTGCCGGAGGAAAGACAGGTGGGACGATGGACAGAGGCCGTGGGCCTATTTTCTCCCCGCCGGACGACATACGACCTCCAATTGGCCGAATTGGGCGTGACGAGTTTATCGGGCGGGCCGTTTAACTCTGGGCCTTCCCGACAACCTTTGCACATCCGGATGCAGCCGGATGGGGTGCAGGTAGCCGATCTGCGAGTGGATGTGGGGGGAATTCAACCCTTCATTGCCAGCGGCTACGTGACGGTCGCCGAGGTGGAGGCGGACCTGGGCCTGGTGATGGATGCCGCTGGCCTTATTCAGTTGAAAGGGACGGTGCGCAATGGGAATATTCCGTTGAAGGAAGCTGTTCTCATCTCGGGTGAAGAGGTGGAACGGTTGGGCGACCTGGCTGTCGGGCAGGAGGTTACAATCAATTTGCCCTATCGGCAGGTTACGGCGAAAAGCTCTTTGATAGAACAGATTATGGGGTCGGGAAGTTATTGGGATGACCGCGACCTCTATCGCCGTTTCCAATTCATCGAGGCGCTCTCTCCGTACGACAATCCCTTGTCCCTGGAGGGCAGCGCCTATCTCGTTGGGTGGAGCGACACTTCGCCAGTGGAGGCGCAGGTGGTAGGGCGTCCTTTCAAGACCTCCGAGATGATCTTGTATTTGTATGACCTACCGGTGAGGGGGCTGGAGACAGTCAATTTAACCACTATTTCTTCCAGCTTGATCTCCTGTCAGCCCGACGAAACCGAGGGAGATGTGAGAGTGTGGCCTATGGGGGCGCATATGGAATCCGAAGCCAGAATCACCTACCGTTGCACACTTCTGCCGGGAGTCACTCTGCGGCGGGTGAAAGTGATAGAATTGGATGTGCTAGGCAGTACGTATAGTACTTCTGGAAAACCGACGATCTCTATATGGAATCATACTCACGCGGATTGGGATCCGCTGAATGGCGGATGGGGACACTATCGAGTTAGCCCGGCAGAGGATTATTTTATTCCTTCGGGAGAGGTGCTGATCCAGGTGGAGAATGGCGTGGATGCTTCCCTGGATGTCGAGAGCATCTCGGTCACGATCACGGGGTGGCAATAAGGTTTAGGTTTAGACTGAGCTTCGAGACACACATCTCAACGGTCAGCCGGCAATCGGATACATAGAGAGGGACGAATATGGCGGCGATAATCGAAACACGTGGCTTGAGTAAACGGTATGGAAAGCTGCTGGCACTAAACGAATTGAACCTGACTGTAGAGGAAGGGTCTGTATTTGGGTTTGTAGGGCCAAACGGCGCTGGGAAGACGACAACGATGCGTATCCTGGTGACGCTCCTTCGCCCCTCCGCTGGTCAGGCTTGGGTGGCCGGACGCTCAGTGCTCACGGACCGGCGTGGAGTGCGGCGGGTCATCGGGTATATGCCGGATTTCTTCGGCGTCTACGGCGATATGAAGGTGTGGGAATATTTGGATTTCTTCGCCGCCTGTTACGGTATCCCGGCCTCGGTGCGGAGCGGTTTGATCGGCGATCTGTTGGCGCTGGTTGATTTGGAGCACCGGCGGGATGATTACGTGGATGCCCTCTCGCGGGGAATGAAGCAGCGCCTGTGTCTGGCTCGCTCTCTGGCCCACGACCCTCAGGTGTTGATCCTCGATGAACCGGCCTCCGGCCTGGACCCTCGAGCCCGAGTGGAGATCCGGGAATTGCTGCGGGAACTTCAGCAGATGGGCAAGACCATCCTGGTTTCATCGCATATCCTTTCCGAAGTCGAGGAAGTGTGTACCCACATCGGTATCATCGAAGCGGGCAAGTTGGTGGCCTCTGGAACGATGAAAGAGATGCGGGAACGTATCCGCGTTCAAAGGAGCGTGTTGGTGGGATTGTTGGAGCGCAGCGACGAGGCGTTGACCTGGCTGGAGGGACGCCCCGGCGTTTTGTGTGTAGAGCGGGCTGTGAACGGTGATGAGGGCGACCTGTTGGTCACATTCGAGGGCGATGATGCAACCTTGGCTGCGCTGCTGCAGGCGTTGATCGAGGCTGGCTTCCCGGTGACGACGTTCCGCGAGGAGAGCGGCAATCTCGAAGATCTCTTTATGCGGTTGACACGAGGCGTCGTCTCGTAGTCTTGTAGGGGCAGGCGTGCCTTGGCTCCGGCGGGCCGTCGGAATGGTGACGGCCCGCAAGACGGTCGTTTTCGGGGCAAAGGTTCGAGGCAGTGCCGTGGGGATTAGCGGGCCGCAGCGCCAGAATCCCCATTCCGGTGCTCGCCCCGGTTTATTTTCGGGACAAAGGGTAGATTCAGTGATGAAAGTCTGGCAAGCGGCTCGAACACATCCCCTGATTGCCCTGGAACTCCGACGGATGCGGCGCAAACGGTGGTGGCCGGACCGCTGGGTACTGTGGGTCATTCCGGTGGTGCTGGGCGCTGCATTGGGGATGGCCATTCTGTGGATTGTGTATCTGTTGGTAGGGCCTCAGTTCCCAACAGGGTTGGCGTGGGTCCCGATCACTTTGACGGCATCCAGCTTGCCGATGGGATGTGTTGCCAACGTCGTAGGAGGCTTGGGGACGGCTGCCTTGATGTGGATTCTGCCAGCTACGATTGCCGTCTCCATCGTCCGGGAGCGCGAACAGGGCACCCTCGATCTGCTGCGGGTGACGGTGTTATCCACACGTTCGCTCTTGTTTGGGAAGATTGGTGGATGTCTTGTACGTTGGTGGCCTCTTTTCGTCGTCCTGGTAGTGTTGATGCCGTTTCAGCTCGTTATGGCTTCCGCCGGGATGAGTTCGTTTACACAGTTGATAGGTATGTCGCTGCCTGTCGGCGGAGTTTCGGACCTGCTTGACATGGGGGGAGTGTTCCAGGCGGGCAAGAAAATGATTGCCATTGCAGTAATGATAGCTCTGTTAGGGTGGTTGCGCCCGTGGGTGGATATCGCTCTCCATGGGATGATCGGGCTGTTTGCCTCCGTCTTGGCGCGTTCGTCGAACACTGCTATCGCCTTGACCTACGGGGCGATCATCGCCATACGGGTGGGAAATTATCTGCTGAATATGATGATGAGTATGTTTATGCCGTTGGTGTGGTTGCAATCCTCGTTCCTGACGGTGGGCCCAAGTCTGGAATACGAGGCAGGGGCGAACTCGTCGCTTATTGAGTCTATGTTGCTGATGCAGGGGATGATTACTGCGATCGTCATATTGCTTGAGTTAGGGGGCGTCGGGCTGTTGTGGTGGGGTGCGGTGCGGCGCATGGAGCGGGAGTAGCGGGATAAAAGGAGGTGCCGCTTGGCAGAGAGCATAACTGTTGAGCAGGGACAATTACCCCAGAAGAACGACCAGCCTCGGCGCGCCGGTCGTCGGGGGCGGAAGCGGGAGCGGTGGCCCCGGGAGTCGAACCCGGTGCTGATCAAGGAATTGCGCGGACGGATGCGTGGGGCGCGGGCCTTCGTGGTAATCACCGTTTATTTGCTTCTGTTAACCTGTTTCACCTCTCTCATCTATTACGCTTATACTGCCAATTCCTCCGGGCCTGGGGGGGCGGAAATGGCCTATCTGGGCAAGGTAATCTTTTTCAGCGTGGTGGTGATTGAAATCTTCATGGTCACATTCATCACACCGGCCTTCACGGCCGGGGCCATCAGTGGGGAACGGGAGCGGCGGACATATGAGTTGTTGCGCACTACGCTCCTCCCGGCTTCCAGAGTGGTGTTCGGTAAACTCCTGGCGGCGTTGATTTTCATCTTGGTGTTGATCCTGGTGGCCGTGCCGATGGAGAGCCTGGCGTTCGTGTTGGGGGGCGTTGTCATTGAGGAATTGGCCGTTGCCTTGTTGTTTCTGTTGGTCACCGCTTTTGCCTTCGCGGCCATCGGAATACTTTTTTCTGCTTTCCTGCGCACCACGTTGGCCGCTACCGTCATCTCCTACGTCTCGGCACTGTTGTTGACGATTGGTTTTCCCCTCTTGATGTTACTCTTGCTCACGTTGGGGGAGTCCTGGTTGTACGATTGGACGCCCGACTCGTGGATATTCGAGGCCGTGGCGATGTATCTAGTCTTCTTTGTCGTCAGCATCAGTCCGATTTCCGCTGCTGTGATGACCGAGGTGATTCTAATGGAAGAAAATTCTCTGTTTTACTTTTGGTATACCATAGACTCCACCCACCGCATCCCGATTCCGTCGGGGTGGATCGTGTACTCTCTGGTCTACCTGATACTGGGGACCATCTTAATCGGGATAGCCGTCCTGCGTGTGCGCCGGCAGGAGCAGTAGGATTTTTTATAAGGAGAGCGCGATGCCCTCACGAAAACGAGAAGTGGTACGAATTCGTTCCTATCTTCGGCGGTGTGACCTGCGGTTGCGACTGGTGGAAAGCTTAACCTGGGGGCCGTGGGGCGCTGTGGCCGGGGGAGGGGTAGGCGTATTGCTGGCATTGGCTGCCCGTATCTGGCCGTTATTGCCGCTGCGCTGGTTGATTGTCATCAGCGGAGCGTTGTTATTGCTGGGCATGACGGTCGGCGTATTAGCTGCCTGGCTGCGACCGCGTTCTCTGCACCGCCGGGCGCGAGTTTTCGACCATCGCCTGGGTCTGGCGGATCGCTTGACGACAGCGGTGGAGATCGGGACAGGACGATTGCGGACACCAAGGGCGATGGGCCGGGCGCAACTGGCCGATACATTGGCGGCCATCACCCGGGTGGACGTGCGGGCTGCCCTCCCTCTGACCGCTTCCCGGCGTGCGCTGAAGGTGGCCGGCCTGCTATTGTGCGCCCTGGTAGTGTTACTCTGGCTACCGAATCCCCAGGATGACTTGCTCCGTCAGCGGGCTGCGGTGCAGCAGAAGATCGAGGAACAGGTGGCGGCCCTGGATGAGATGCGCACGGCCTTGGCGGAGACCGAAGGCCTGACTGAGGCCGAGCGGGAAGCGTTGATGCAAGCTCTGGACGAGGCGATAGCCGCCCTTGAGGAGAGTAAGGAGCACGCCGCGCCGGAAGAGGCGATGGCTGCCCTCTCGGAGGTAGAGCAGACCCTGGCGGAATTACGCGATCCACAGGCGGCGGCTGTCCAGAAGGGCCTATCCGAAGCAGGCGAAGCGCTGTCCGATTCGTCGTTGACGCAGGATATCGCCGAGGCGTTGGCTGCCGGGGACTACCAGGCCGCGGCGCGCTCCTTGGCCGCCTTTAGCGGCACCAAGGGACGGGCATTGACCCGTGAAGAGGAGTTGGCGCTGGCCGAAGAACTGGCGCAGGCCGCCGCCGCCTTGGCCGCAAGCAATCCGGCGCTGGCCGAACAGATGAACCGGGCCGCCGCTGCTATCCAACGGGGAGATGCAGCCGAAGCACGCGCCGCGATCCGGGAGGCCGCCCGGCAGATGAAGAAGGCTGGTGAACAGGTCGCGGGGCAAGAGGCTTTGGAAAGTAGCCTTTCCCAATTGGCCGAAGGGCGACAGGAGATTGCCCAAGCGAGTGGGAGCACGACCGCTTCACGTCCGGGACAAGGCAGTATGGCCAGTGGGCAAATGGGTGGACAGGGAGGTGAACAGGCGGGCGGGATGGCGGGGGGAGCGGCTGGGGGTCAGGGAAGCGGTCAGCAAGCCCAGGCCGGACATAGAGAGGATGCGGGCACCGGTGCGCCATATGCGGAAATGTACGTCCCCTACCGCCTGGACGAGGAGGGTGTTGGCTCGAACATCGGACGGGAGGGGGGAGAGGGTGGAATGGTCTCCGGGGAGGTTCCTCTTCCGGCCCCAAAGGAGGGACAGGCCAATGTGCCTTACCAGGAAGTCTATGCGGAGTACGCCGCCCGTGCAGGCTCCGCGTTGGAAGGAAGCTATATCCCGCTGGGTATGAAGCAATACGTGCGTGACTATTTCAGCTCCTTGGAGCCATAGAGGAGCATTCGACTGATGATGCTGCGAGCTGTGATCTTCGACCTGGACGGTCTGATGGTGGATAGCGAAACACTGGCGATGGCTGCCTGGGATCAAGTGGTGAGCCGCTATGGCCATCGGATGACCATCCCCTTCTATCGCACACTGATCGGGCTGCGGGTATCCGATTCGGCCCAGATCGTTTGTCAGCATTTTGGGCTGCCCATTGGCCCGGATGAGGCCATGGCGGAGCGAGATCGGCTGTTCCTGGAGTCCCTGCCGACCAAGTTGCAGGCTCAATCGGGCCTCTATGCGCTGGTGGATGCGTTGACGGCGCGGGAAATCCCCCTGGGTATTGCCACTTCGGGACACCGCCGCTACGTCCGTATGGCCTTGAACATCTTGGGTCTGGAGGATCGCTTCGAAGCCGTAGCGATGGGGGACGAAGTCGCACATGGGAAGCCGGCCCCGGACGTCTACCTGTTGGCTGCCCAACGGTTGGGCATTCCACCGGCCGATTGCCTGGCGCTGGACGATGCCCCTCAGGGGGTCGAGGCCGCCTGTGCCGCCGGTATGCACTGTATAGCGGTCCCCACCCGGTGGACGGTCGGGCAACCATTCCCCGATGCAGCCCGAATCTGCGCTTCCCTTTATGAGGTACAGGATTTCTTGGAGCATACGCTACCCGCGGTACACTACCTGGCTGCCGGCGGCGTCGTCGTGCGGGATGGGGGAAACAGGAATGGGATGGTGTTGGTGTTACGCCGTCCATCTTGCAATGAAACGCGGCTCCCCAAAGGGCACGTCGAACCGGGCGAGGGTGTGCAATCCGCCGCTCTGCGGGAAGTTCGGGAGGAGAGCGGCTACGGCGATCTGACGGTACTGGCGGACCTGGGAACCCAGGTGGTCAAGTTCGTTCACTCCGGGCGGCTGGTAGTGCGCACCGAACGATATTTCCTGATGGCATTGTCGGACTCTGCCCCGCCTCACGGTGGAGAAGCGCAGTTTGAACCGGCCTGGCTACCCTGGGATCAAGCTCTGGAGGCGCTGACGTTCGAGGCCGAACGGGAATGGGTGCGCCGTGCCCGCGCTTGCGTCGAGACCAAAGAGAGCGACAAATGGGAGTGATATGATTCTTCTTTCGACCGGTTCGATCTACAACTATGGCACAGCCAGGGCGTTCGAGTTAGCTGCCCAGGCCGGATATGACGGTATGGAAGTATTGGTGGACGATCGCTGGGATACATCTCAACCGGCATACCTGCGGCGGCTTTCATCTGAGTACGGTTTACCGATCATGGTTGTGCACAGCCCGTTTTTACCCCACATACCCGATTGGCCCGATAGTCAACTATCCCGTTTGCAACGCTCGGTGACCCTGGCGCAGGAGCTGGGGGCCCAGATGGTAGTCACGCATTTGCCTCTGAAAATCCACGCTATTTCCGTGCAATGGTATGGCCGACGGTCGCGCCGGTGGATGCTGCCACTGCCGATTCCTCGCCGAGGGCCGTATTATCAGTTTCTGAAAAATGGTAGCTCGCTGGCTGCATTGGAAGCTGAGAGCGGTATCACCATTGGGGTGGAAAATATGCCCGCCAAGCGAATGGGAAAAATGGCCTTGAATCCCTACTGGTTCAATGTGTTGTCGGA
Organism: uncultured Anaerolineales bacterium; assembly: GCA_964643875.1. Classification (GTDB taxonomy): domain Bacteria; phylum Chloroflexota; class Anaerolineae; order B4-G1; family B4-G1; genus CAZXVB01. Next base: position 9,736 of record CAZXVB010000033.1, read on the forward strand.
AATGGCACGTTTCCCGCATGTGACGTTGGACACGACCCATCTGGGAACATGGGGCTTGAATCCCGTAGCGGCCTACGATCTGTTGCACGAGCGGATCGTGCACGTTCATCTTTCCAACTTCAACGGTCAAGAGCATCGCTTGCTGACCGACGGCCACCTGCCACTGGCCGATCTGTTGCGGCGGATGGCCATCGAGGGATACACGGGCACTATCACCGTGGAGTTGGACCCGCATGCCTGGGATGTGAGCGACGAGAACCGCTGTTTGGATGGATTGCGTCAGGCGCTGGTGTTCTGTCGAGTGCATTACCAAGCGCATTCCGATGAATCCGATGAAGGTGAATGTGGTGTGTGAAGAGTATGCAGGTTCAAATGCCCACGGCGGTCCTCAGCTTTAACGGCTCTCCGGGTCCATCGAGGACATCACGGAACAGATCGCCCGTGGGCGGTTGCCCTATGCCCAGGCCAATCTGGGAAGCCTGGAAACCTTGCTTGGACCGCGACCACATCGCTAGAAGGATATGAAGATGACAAATATATCACCGCAGCAATTCCGTGAGACGGCTGCCCGTATCGAGACCGAAATAGGGAAGTTCATTGTCGGTCAACATGACGTAGTGCGGCATACTCTGGTGGCTCTCATTGCCGGGGGACACGTGTTGTTGGAGGGCGTGCCGGGTCTGGGAAAGACGATGTTGGTGCGTACGATGGCGCGAGTGCTCGATCTTCGCTTTGCCCGCATTCAATTCACCCCCGACTTGATGCCGGCCGACATCGTGGGAACCGACATCCTGGAGGAGGCGGAGGATGGCCGGCGGGAATTCCGATTTCAGCCCGGACCGGTCTTCACCAATCTGCTGCTGGCCGACGAGATCAACCGCGCTACTCCCAAGACTCAGAGTGCCTTGTTGGAGGCCATGCAGGAGCGCACGGTGACGGTAGCCAATCGCTCATACCCTCTGGATCCGCCGTTCCTGGTGATGGCAACCCAGAACCCCATCGAGATGGAGGGCACGTATCCTCTCCCGGAAGCGCAACTCGACCGCTTTCTGTTTAAGGTCAATGTAGGGTTCCCTTCCTCCCAGGAGATGGTGGAGATTCTGACCCGTACGACCGGCAATGTGGAGCCGGAGATCGGAATTGTGGCCGATGGGGCCATGGTGTTGGCAATGGGAGAACTGGCTCGCCAGGTTCCGGTCGCATCGCCTGTGGCCGAGTATGCCTCTCGTCTGGTGATTGCCACCCATCCCGGCCACGAGACAGCCCCGGAGATGGTGCAGAAGTACGTGCGCTACGGGGCCAGTCCGCGCGGCGCACAGGCCTTGATCCTGGGTGGCAAGGTGACGGCGCTGCTGGCCGGGCGCTACAACGTGGCCTGCGAGGACCTGCGGGCAGTCGCTCCGGCTGCCCTGCGCCACCGGATTTTGCTTAACTTCGAAGGACAGGCTGAGGGGGTCACCACCGACCAGGTCGTGATGGAGATCGTCCGTCGGGTGGAGGAGCCATAGTCAGTGCTTGGGAAAACTGAGCCGTGGGGTGGGCTTTCTAGCTTGCCGGCCCCCTGGAAAGGCTGCCCTACCACCGAAATTCTCAAGTACTGGGTACTACTCAGCCGCCCCTCCTGTGCTGCCCCTGCGTACGTGGGAGATTGGCACTCTCGGTGGAGAGGTACTCCCTCATATCGGCACGGCCATAGCGGAGAGATGATCGTATGTTGTTGAATACCGATCTGTTGCCTCGGTTGGAATCGCTTTCTCTTGTGGTGCGCCGGGTACGCGCCGGGCAGACGGTTGGCGAACGCCGTTCGACCCGCCGTGGCAGTTCGGTAGAGTTCGCCGACTACCGCGACTATACACAGGGAGATGACCTGCGCCGGGTGGATTGGAATATCTACGCCCGCCTGGAACGTCCATACGTCAAGTTGTTTGAGGAGGAAGAGGACCTGGCCGTGCACCTGTTGCTGGATGGCAGCGCTTCGATGGACTGGGGCGGATCATCTGAACAGGAAGACGGAGCTGAACAGAACAAATGGCGCTATGCGCGACAATTAGCCGCTGCCATAGGGTACGTAGCTTTATTGTCGGGGGATCGTTTGACCATTTCTACTCTCCGCTCGTCTTCGATCCAGGCCCGTTTTGGCCCTGTACGTGGACAGGGGCACACGCTGCGCATGTTCGAGTGGTTGGAGATGCAGGCGGCACACGGCGCGACTGACCTGAACGCTGCTTTGCGCACGTATGCCATCACCGGTGGCCGGGCCGGGTTAGTGATGGTGCTCTCTGATCTGTTTTCCCCATCTGGATACGCGGATGGTTTAACGGCCCTGGCCGCCCATGGACACGAGGTGGTGGTGATGCACCTCCTTTCGTCGGATGAGATATCGCCGCCGCTGGGAGGAGATCTCCGTTTGCTGGACGTGGAGACTGGTGACTCCCAGGAGGTGACGATTGACGGAGGGATGCGCACGTTGTATCATCGCCGTGTGGAGGCGTGGCGCGAGGAAATCCGTCGGCTTTGCCGTTCCAGGGATATGCATTATCTGCCGCTGGTGACCGATTGTCCATTCGACCGGGTGGTATTGTATGATCTGCGGCGGGCGGGAGTGGTGCGGTAGC
>CAZXVB010000033.1:12450-14547 GCA_964643875.1 uncultured Anaerolineales bacterium
ACGGGATCTCATACGTAGAGGACTGACGCATGTCGTTTTTGGCTCCTGGGGTGCTCTTGCTCTCCTTTCTACTGGGGGGGGCGATCATCCTGTTGTATATGCTCAAGTTGCGTCGGCGAGACGTGTTGGTCTCCAGCACGTTTCTCTGGCAACGATTGTTGCGGGATCGGGAGGCTAACGCACCCTGGCAACGACTGCGTCGCAATCTGCTTCTATTGCTTCAGTTGCTCATCGTGGCGCTGTTGACTTTCGCGTTGGCGCGCCCCTTCGTCCCTGTCCCGGCGGTGGTCAGCGGCAGTGTCGTGCTCTTGCTGGACGCCTCCGCCAGTATGCAGGCCACGGACGTTTTGCCGACGCGCTTCGAAGCAGCCCGCCGGGCCGCTCTGGAGATCGTGGATGGGTTGGGGGCCGGCGACGTCGCCACGATCATCGCTGTTGGCCCGCAACCGGAATTGTTGGCCTCGGCGTCTGGGGATCGAGCGACCTTGAGGCAGGCCTTGGAAGCAGCCAAGCCGAGCATCGGCCGGGCCGATTGGGAGGCCGCCTTCGCTCTGGCGTCGGCCAGTCTGGCCGGTATGGCGAATCCCCGCGCGGTGATCATTTCTGATGGAGCGTTTGCGACGACCTTGCCCTCCTTGCCGGGCGAGGTGCGTTTCGTGGAGATTGGAGGAGATGGGGGCAACCTGGCGATCGCTGCCTTGGCTACCCGCGAGGGACCCGTTGGCCCCCAGGCTTTTCTGCAACTCGTCAACTACGGAGAGGATGATGTCCCCGCGCTGGTGGAGTTGATCGCCGATGGCGTCCTCTTCGACGCTCGCCGGGTCGTGCTCCCGGCCGGCAAGGGGGTAGGCCTCACTTTCACCGACCTGCCGTACGATTTGCAAGTGTTGCAGGCACAGGTGCGACCAGAGGAAGAAGAAGGAACGCAGGAGGCGCATATCAACGCACTGTCCCTCGACGACGCAGCCTGGGCTACTCATCAACTCTCGTCCTCTGGTAAAGTGTTGTTGATCTCAGCCGGTAACCTGTTTCTGGAACGGGCCTTGGGTGCCTTGCCGGGCATCGAATTGGTGCGCCTGGACCCCGGTCAACCGTTGCCGACAGAGCCGCCCCTGCTCACGGTTTTCGATGGGCCAGTCACAACCACTTTACCGGTCGGCAACCTGTGGCTGATCGGCCCGGACCGCCTGGATCCGCCCTGGGGGGACGGAGTGCGGCGGGGCGTTTTCACCGATACGACTATCACCACGGTGCTCGATGACGATCCCTTGTTGCGCTACGTGAACCTGGACGAGGTCCACGTGTTGTATGCGCAGGCCCTGGAACCCCCTCCCGATGCCCGTGTATTGGTCGCGGCGGCGGGTGGGCCGTTGTTGTTCGTGGCCGAGCGTTCGGAAGGCCGGTTGGCGGTGTTGACGTTCGACCTGCGTGCCTCTGATTTGCCTTTGCAGATCGCCTTCCCGATTCTGACGGTCAACCTGATGGATTGGCTGTTACCTCACAGAGGCCAGGACCTCCCCCGGTCGGTCTCCCCCGGCGACCCGGTGCCAATTCGACCGGCCCCCAACGCAACACGGATCGTCGTATATACGCCCGATGGGAGCGCTTATCCTTTGCCTATCGAGGGGCGGCTCCCTGTCTTCCCCTGGACGGATCACCTGGGGGTCTACTGGATTAAACAGCAACAGGAGTCTGGAGAGGAGGCCGCGCCTCCTATGACGTTCGTCGTCAACCTGTTCGATGCACAAGAATCGGACATCCGGCCACGGGACGTGATCCGCGTGGGCCAGGAAGTGGTCAGTGCTGAGGCCCGCACGGAGGAGGGACGGCGGGAATTCTGGCCCTGGGTGGCCTTGGTGGCCCTGGGGGTGTTGGGCATTGAGTGGTGGGCGTATCAACGTGGAATCTGAAAGGGGCTTACGTCTGTCCAAATCCGTGTTTGTCCGTGTAAATCCGTGATCCATTCCGCTCCTGCTTGATACGAGCCGGGCGGTTCAACGCCCGGCGAGGTGCCTCAGAATTTTCTCCCAAATGTGTGCTGCTCGCCGCGTGGATTTTACCCCCATTGGCGATGTGTGGTATAATCAAAACAGTCGT
>CAZXVB010000034.1:0-14412 GCA_964643875.1 uncultured Anaerolineales bacterium
ATCCCGGCACCGGGAAGACCAACTTCACCGTGATGAACCTGGATGACAGCGCCATTGCGTCGGTGCAGGCGGACTATGTCTCCGCTATGTCGGGCGACGAGGGCAAAATTGACCTCAGTTGGCCGGTCACCATCACCGCCCGCAGCAGTTATGGCTTTTCCGCCAACACTGCCGGTGACATGGGCCTGCCCGATAACTGGGCCGGGTCGGTGGTCGTCTCCTCCGACCAGCCGATTGTCGCCTTCGCCCAGATGATTTGGCAGAACAGCGCACTCGGCACGTCTGACTATCGGTATAAGACTGCCGGCGCGTACAACGGCTTCGTGCAGGGGGCCAACAAGTTGTACCTCCCCTCACTCGCCCAGCGTACTGACAAGCAGTATTCCCGTATTTCCGTTCAAAGTGCTGATGCGCCTTCTGAAAGCGAGACAGTGGCTTTCACGATCAAGTTCTATGATCGGTCGGGGAACCTGACTTATACGATTAACGACAGTGTGAACAAAGGTGCCCAAAAGACGTACGACTTGTCGGATATGGCAGATGATTTTGGCGGCAACTGGCTTGGATCGGCGGTTGTCGAGGCCACCAATTCAAGTGATCTCTTGGCTGCTTCCGCCACTATGCACTGGACGAAGTACTCGGCGGCCTATTCCGCCGTTACCGGTGGTGGCACGAAGATCTTCCTGCCTTCCGCTACCCGTCGTATGCCTGCTGGTGAGGGCACCAATTGGTACCAATACACGGGCGTCGTTGTCCAGAACTTGGACGCAGCCGCTAGTACGGTAGTGACGGCGACTTGGTATGACCGTGATGGGAATGAGTTACATGTCTTCACCGACACCATCCCTGCCAATTCAGCGCATGGCTACAACACCCGCTACATCTCCGGGAGTGAAATCCCCACTGAAGAGTCCGAGTTTGCCTCCGACATTGGCTACGACTGGAATGGCTCAGTGATCATTGAGTCAGATGGAGCGGATATCGTAGCCGTTGCCAATTTGCAATGGACGGAGTTCCATCCGACCAGCGCTGCGGCTTCCGCTTACACTTCCTTCTCCAGTGGTGATGATCAGGTGTTCATCCCCCAGACCTTCCGCCGGGTCAGCGGTAGCAATTGGTTGCAGTACACAGGCTTGATCGTGCAGAACGTCGGCGACTCAACGTGCAGCAATTTCACCGTTACGTGGGTAGACAGAGAAACCGGTCAGACCAAACTGACCTACACTGATTCGCTTGAGCCAGGGATCTCTCATGGTTATAATACCAAAGTTAGTGGAGATATCCCAACGGGCAACGATCCTGCGGATCTGGGTGATGATTATCGAGGCGCGGTATCCATCGAGGCTTCTGGTTGCGAGTTGGCTGCTATCCACAACACCGTATGGCCTGCTTGGACGGACAGCACCACCTACAACGCTTTTGGACAGTAAAATATAAGCCGCTTTAACCAAGAACAGACCGCCGGGGTTGTGTCCTCGGTGGTCTGTTCTTCTTGGAGGGCATCATGAAAAATTGTTTCGCGATTCTTGTTACTGGAGCCATCTTATTGATTGGAATAACAGGATGTCAAGGGACGCCTGAGCAATCGTTATCACCTGTCTCTACTCCGCCTCAAGCACTTACATCTCCATTATCGTCTCCTTCTGTTCCTCTGGCTGCTTCTCAATGGCCTGCTGGATATGTGTCGTACCACGCTGATCAGACCGGGACATATCAAATCTACGTTACGCAGGATGGACAAACTCGGCTAACAGCTTTGACCAATGCTTCCTGTGGTGCAGTGGAACCATCTTGGTCGCCAGATGGGCAGCAAATTGCCTTCGCTGCCTGCACTGGTGAATACGACGGTATGGGGATTTACATAATGAACGTTGACGGCAGCGAACAACGCAGGTTGATGGAAAACCAACCTCGCCTCAATTGGCGGCCCGATTGGTCGCCGGACGGGGAATACTTGCTCTTTGTATCCAATCGTGACGACAACTTTGAAATATATAGGGTGAATAGAGACGGAACATCCCTAATCAATCTCACCAACAATCCAGCCAATGACCGGGATGCAGATTGGTCACCTGCGGGCGATAAAATCGTGTTTGTGTCAGATAGGGAAGGTGGGGGAAAAGCCGGTATTTATATGATGTCCTCAGACGGCTCTGAAGTGGAGCGACTGCTTAGCCGTTCATGGGATTGCTCGTTCCCTCGTTGGTCACCTGATGGCGCTTGGATAGCCTTCACGTCAAGCAAAGATGGAACTATGGATATTTACGTTATGAATGCTGTGGGAGATGACATTCGCAAAGTAACCGACCGCGTTGGCGACAATACGACGCCGTATTGGGTTGGCAATGATCGGTTGATGTTCTCTGGAGAGATTGGAGACAACACCTGGGATCTGTTCATCATTAATGTGGATGGCTCAGGCCTGGTGCAACTGACCAGTACTCCGTATTCTGAACGCTACCCTGTGTGGAGACCATAACTTGCATGTCGGCAATGGACACAGTGGTTGGGCAGAAAATCCGATTTATATTTGATAAGTTAAGGTGCTATTTGACATGAGAACCTTTTTCTCTTGTGAGATTTTAGATCCGTACAGAAGGATACCTCATGCTCTCATTTATGTCACGTCTATCTTTTTACTAGATACGCTTTACCCACTTCACAAGGAGTTCCTGAAATGGCCACGTTTATCCTGTTGACTAAAGTGTCGTTGCGGAACCCCGGAGAAGTCAAGACAATGCTCCAGATGGATCGGGAGTTCGAGCAAAAGCTGGCTCAAGAATGTCCCGAAGTCAAGCGTGTCGCCAGTTATGCTTTGCTGGGGGCTTACGACTTCCTCCATATCTTCGAAGCGCCCGACGCCCGGACGGCCACCAAGGTCGCTCTGTTGGCCCAGACTTTCGGGGCCGGCAATACCCAAACGTTGACCGCCATCCCGTTCGACGAGTTTCGTGCCATTGTGAGCGAAGTGTGACCTGAACATGGCTGGGGGGCAGGGATTTACACTTGACACATTCACTACCCGACATATTGATCGGTAACCCTCCCACAGGTTTGAAATTACGTCAGTTGCACAAAATGCCCCCAAACCGCTTCTGAACCTGCGGGAGGGTCAAAATGTCGGGAGTGAGCTTGACATATAGCTATCCCTGCGTTATCATACCCCCACGATGCCTGAACAACTCTCCCTGTTTGCCCAGGTCCGCCCGGTTAGCCAGGCCCAACCGTATACCGTCAGTCAATTGACCGGTTACATTCGAGGGTTGATCGAAGAAGATCCGGTTATGGCAGACGTGTGGGTCGAAGGTGAGGTTTCCAACTTCGGACAAGCCTCCTCGGGGCATGCCTACTTCACCCTCAGGGATGCCGGTGCCGAAATCGGTTGTGTGATGTGGCGTAATGTGCTCCGACAGCACACCTTCCTGCCGACAGACGGTGATCAGGTGTTGGCCCACGGACGGGTTGGTGTCTACGAGTTGCGGGGGCGGTATCAACTGTATGTGGATCGCCTCCAACCGGCCGGTACCGGCTCGCTCTACCTGGCATTCGAACGGCTTAAGGCGCGGCTGGAATCCGAAGGGCTATTCGCATCGGAGAGAAAACGTCCCCTCCCCCCTATGCCTCGGTGTATCGGTGTTGTCACCTCGCCGACTGCAGCCGCCTTACAGGACATTCTGAACGTGCTTCGACGGCGTTATCCGTTGGCCGAAGTATTGTTGGCGCCGACCCAGGTGCAAGGGGAAGAAGCGCCTGAGCAGATCGTGGCTGCACTGGAAGCCCTGAATCGGCGTGACGATGTGGACCTCATCATCGTCGCGCGCGGCGGTGGCAGCCTGGAAGACTTGTGGGCCTTCAACGATGAGCGCGTCGCTCGGACCATCGCCGCTGCTCGTCATCCGGTAATCTGTGGAGTGGGTCACGAGACCGACTACAGCCTGGCCGATTTTGCCGCCGATGTGCGTGCGCCGACTCCCTCAGCGGCCGCCGAGTTGGCCGTGCCAGACCGTGGGGAGTTACGGACGTACGTGGCGCAACTCGGCGCGGCTCTGACGGCTACAGTGGCCCAGATGGTGGCCCGCCATCGGCAAACCCTGAATATCTATGCCCGCACCCTGGAGCATCTTTCCCCCTTGTCTCGACTGGCCCAGTCCCGCCAGCGCGTGGACGAACTATCTTCCCGATCCGAGACGCTTCTGCGTCATCGCTTGGCCCTGCACCGCGAACGGGTGAGGGGATTGGCGGGTCGCCTGAAAGCCGTCAGTCCCATCGGAACGATGGAACGTGGCTATGCTATCGTGTACCGGCGGGATACCGGGGACGTGGTGCGCTCGGTGGAACAGGTCGCTGCCGGGGATCTCCTCCGCGTCCAGGTCGGCGATGGGGAATTCGAAGCCGAGGTGACGCATGGCTGAGATGATTGATTGGGTCGGTGTTGCATTCAACGCCCTGTGGGTACTGGGGGCCGCGCTGATCCTGGCCGCTCTCAGTTTCTTCCGCTACGATGCGCTGCAACGGGGCGAACGCCTGCGCACTCGCCTGGCCGCGCCGGACTGTCAAGCCTGGTTGTCCGCCGGCATGGCGTTGATCAGTGTGAGTTTGGCTTTGTTGAGCCATCGCTGGTGGGAGCGGGGACTGTGGGCCTTACTCGCTTTGTTGAATGCCTGGCAGGTTTGGGTGGCCTGGCGAACATGGAAGGCGGAACATCGGTAGTCGGTATGACGGGTGAGGGGGATGTTCAAACGTGTGGGAACTCGCCTGGGGGTGATCCTCCTGTGCGCCGATATGGGGTTGACGGCCTTGGCCCTCTATGTGGCTCGTTGGTTACGTCTGGCTCTCCCGTTCGGCATCTACCTGGATGAACCGTTGGCGTTTGGGCCGGGTTTTTACCTGTTGGTTCCCGCCATTTGGGGTGTCTCCTTCTTCGCCCTGCGAGTCTATGACTCCGCTCATACTATGCGTTATCCGGATGACTTCCAGGTGGTTTGGAGTGCTATCACCTGGTCGGCCCTGATCTTCGCCGGTATTGCTTATCTCTTCTTTCGTGAGTTCTCACGCCTGTTGTTCTTCTATTTCTACCTCCTCGATGTGCTCTTTCTGATAGGTTGGCGAGTGGTGTTGCGCTATGGACTGCGCAGCCGGTGGGGGCGGTTCCTGAACACCCCCTGGCGTGTGTTGATCGTGGGGGCCGGCGTGCTGGGACGCGAGTTAGGGGAAGCACTGGCGACATATCACTGGACCGGCATACGGCTGGTCGGATATGTGGATGATGATGCCGACAAGCAGGGTCGCACCATTGCCGGCCGATCGGTATTGGGTGCCCTGGACGAGATCGAGACCATCGTGACGGCGCAGCGGGTGAATGAGGTCCTGCTGGCGTTGCCCCCTCAGGCCCAGGAGCGGACCCGTTGCATTGTGTTGCGCCTTCAGGCCTTACCGGTAAATGTACGCCTCGTCCCGGACATTTTCGATCTGGTCTTCATTCGGGCCTCCGTGGAGGAACTGGCCGGCATTCCCCTTATTGGCCTGCGTGAGCCGGTCATCGAAGGGCCTGACCGGGTCCTGAAGCGTCTCTTCGACCTGATCGTCGGTGGTGCGGCCTTGATTCTCTTTTCCCCGATAATGCTCCTGGCTGCTGTAGCGATCCGGTTGGATTCTCCTGGCCCGGTCTTCATCGGTCAAGCCCGCGCCGGGGAAGGGGGGCGAACCTTTCTGATGTTGAAGTTTCGCACGATGATCGAGGGGGCCGAAGCATTGGAACAGACCCTGGCAAGAGGGAACGGGGATGGCCCTCCGGTCTTCCTCAAGCGGCCCGACGACCCCCGCATTACCCGCGTGGGGCACATCCTGCGGCGCTTCAGCATTGATGAATTGCCGCAACTCATCAATGTCTTGCGAGGGGAGATGAGCCTGGTCGGCCCACGCCCGGAGCTGCCCTGGTTGGTGGCCCAGTACCAGCCACAGCACCGCAAACGTTTCGCCGTCCCCCAAGGAATGACCGGCTGGTGGCAGGTCAACGGGCGGAGCAACCGGGCCGACTACGCCCTGCGCATCGAAGACGACCTGTACTACATCCGCAATTGGTCCCTGTGGCTTGACTTGCGCATTTTGTGGATGACGGTTGGCGCCGTTCTGCGAGGCGAGGGGGCCTATTGACAGTGCATCTCTCGGATACGACCTCGAAACCATCCCGGCCGTCATCGCGCTTCGCTTCCCTCCGACGGTGGGCCGGCATCCTGCTCAGTCTGGTTTGTGTCGCCTGGCTGGTGATCACAGTGGATTGGCGAGACGTATGGCAGATAGGTCGCCATGCCGACTCTCGCCTGGTTCTGTTTGCTTTGCTGCTCAACCTCTCTACCGTTGGCCTACGGACGCTCCGTTGGCAAAGGATGTTTCCTTCCACATCCCGCCCTTCCACATCGTCCGCCCTCGTTGCCTTGCTGATTGGCCAGGCGATCAACGTATTAACTCCCACCCGACTGGGGGACCTGGCCCGTGCTGCGCTGGTCGGCGACAATCTGAGGAGCGACGGAGGGCAGATTGGCGTTGCCTACACCCTGGGGACGCTGGGAGCCGAGGTGGCACTCGATTTGGTGATGTTGACGGCCTTGACCATCTGGTTGCTTTCCCAGGCGGCCTTGCCGACCTGGTGGCGAGGGTCGGGGGAGACCTTGATCGGAACCGCGGCCGTCGCCCTGACGGCCGTCGTCGCGATGGTGGCCTTGCGTCGCGTCATTGCCCGTCTGCTTGTGAGCCTGGCTCAGCGCTGGCCCCGGCCAGTGTTGTCGAAGCTGGCTACAGCGGGCGGACAGGCTCTTGCCAGCCTGGACGCGCTGGGCCAGCCTGCCCGGCTGCTCTCCGTCCTGGCATACTCGGTCGCCATCTGGGCGCTCTATGGGGCCGTCAATGCGGTATTGCTGGGGGCCGTCGGCGAACCCCCCGCTTTCCTGACGGCGCTGTTTCTGCTCGTCGTGCTGCAAGTGGGGGTGGCCGTCCCATCCTCGCCGGGCCGGGTGGGAGTCTTCCACTACCTGTGTGTCCAAGTGCTGACGGTCTCCAACGTAGATGAGGCGACTGCTGTGGTATACGCCGTCCTGTTACACCTGATCTCGGTCGTCGTGCCGATGGCATGGGGTGGGGCGTTGGCCTGGCGGGTTGGCGTCACGCCCTCCCGTCTGGAGAGGAACGGACGATGAGCGGTTGGCAGGGATTGTTCTGGTGCGCTGTGGCGCTCGTCGTCTACACCTTTGGGGGATATCCCGTGCTGATCGGCTTGCTGGCCCGGCGTGTGCGCTCTCTTCGTCCGGCGGACGGGGTGCGGACGGTGGAGTCCGACTTGCCTTCCGTGGCGGTGTTGATCCCGGCCTACAACGAGGAGGCCGTCATTGCCGCCAAGATCGAGAACAGCCTGGCGCTGACCTATCCCCCTGACCGCTTGGAGGTAGTCGTCGTCAGCGACGGCTCCGACGATGGAACCCCGGAGATCGTGGCGCGGTATGCCGACCGGGGTGTGCGGCTCTATCATCAACCGGAACGCCGGGGCAAGATGGCGGCCATCAATCGCGTGATGCCTCTGCTGACCACAGACATTGTGGTGATGACCGACGCCAACGCGATGGTCACGCCGGGCGCGTTACAGGCCATCGTGCCGCACTTCGCCGATCCCACCGTCGCCGGAGTGGCCGGAGAGAAGCGCGTGTTGGGGGGAGGGGAGGGGCTGTACTGGCGGTATGAGTCTTTCCTGAAGCGGTGCGACAGTGTGATCAGTTCGGTGATGGGGGCCGCCGGAGAATTGTTTGCCATTCGGCGGGAGCGATTCGAGCCACCTCCTGCCAATACGCTGCTTGACGATTTTGTGATCTCCCTGCGGCTGGTGGAACAGGGCTACCGGGTAGTCTACGAACCGGCTGCCGTTGCCATAGAACCGCCCTCTCCGTCCATGCTTGGTGACTGGCGGCGACGGGTGCGCATCGCTGCCGGAGGCATCCAATCCATCTGCTGGTTGCCCGGTTTGATGAGCCCCCGCCGGGGCCGGATCGCCTGGCAGTACATTTCTCACCGTGTGCTCCGCTGGCTCGTTACCCCGTTTCTGTTGCCCATCATCTACGGGACGAACCTGATCCTATGCGGGCAGCCGTTCTACCGCCTGCTCCTGTGGGGACAGACCGGCTTCTATCTGGCGGCGCTGGTGGGGTATGTGTGGGCGCGGCAGGGAACGCCTCCCCGTCTGCTACAAGCGATTTTCTACTTTTGTTTCACCAACCTGGCGGCTATAGTCGGCTTCTGGCGGTATGTGACCAACAGGCAGCCTGTGACGTGGGAAAAGGCCCGATGAGCCGACCGGATGCTCCCGTATCCCTGTCTCGGTTGTGGCTTGGGGCGCTGCTCGTGGGCTTGATCCTGTTGCCTGTCTACCTGGCCACTATGGCGCCAGGCCTGACGTGGGCGCACGATGGCGCCGATGGCGGCGACCTGGCGACGGCCGTCGTCACGGGTGGGATTCCCCATCCGCCGGGATTCCCCACGTATCTGATCCTGGGGAAACTTTTTCTGGCACTCCCGTTGCTTCCATCTGATCCGGCCTGGCGACTCAACCTGATGAGCGCTACGATGGCCGTCGGTGCGGCTGTTTTCGTGACGATGACCGCTACGACGACCTTTCGCCGCTCGCTGCCAGCAGTGGTGGCCGGCCTGTGCCTGGGACTGGCGCCGCTTTTCTGGTCTCAGGCGCTGATCGCGGAAGTGTACACCACGGCTGCCTGCTTCACTGCTTTGACTTTGTGGCTGATCCGGCGCAACGCACCGACCTGGGCAGTGGGTCTTGCATGGGGGCTGGGCCTGGGGGTCCATCCCACCTTGCTATTTTTGCTACCTCTGGTAACATGGGCCGCTAGCGGAGGCCGCCGTTCTGGCGACCGCCGTTTCTTGTTCCATGCGGGGCTATGGGCGCTGGCGACTTGGGGGTTCCTGTACGGGCCTGTGTTGTGGGTTCGGCGGAATGTTCCCTCGCCGTGGGGCGACCTCCGCACGCTGTCCGGCTGGTGGGCGTTTGTCAGCGGGGAGATGTACCGGCATTACATATTCGGCTTGTCACTTTCCGCCTGGCCGCAGCGGGTGTGGGCCTGGATCGGCCTGCTGGTTCGGCAGTTCACGCCGCCAGGGGCTTTGGCGATGGTGAGCGGCTGGCTCCACCTGTGGCAGGGGCAAGAAGAGGAAGAAGACCGCCGGGGACGTCTGTGGGCCGTGGCTTCGACCGTCACATGGGGCGCGATCAGCCTGTACGCGCTGGGGTACGACACGACCGATTCCCTGGTTTACCTGCTGCCTGCCTTGCCGCTGATGGCATTGTGGCTGGGGAGCGGGTGGGAGCAAATCGTCGGGTGGTTAGGCCCTCATGTGCCGCGTGCCGTTGGTCTGCTTCTGCTTCTGTTGCTCCCCGTGCTCCAGGCCGCGCTGTTTGGGCCGGAGATGGATCTCCATGAGGATCGCCGGGCAGTGGTGTGGGCCGAGTGGACGTTGCGTCAGGCTCCGCAAGAGGCCGTGGTGCTGACGGATCAGGATGGACACACGTTCGCCCTGTGGTATCTCCAGAGCGCCCTGGGGCAACGCCCAGATGTCGTCGTGCTGGATGTGGACTTGTGGACGCAGCCGCATTACAGACGGATGTCGTGCGTCCGGTTGGGGCTTTCCACTCTCACGGATGCGTGCAATGGGGTGCTCTCGGCCGAGCAGGCCGCCATCCGGGCCGGAAGGCCGGTCGTCTGGGCGCATAGCGATGGATAGGCCGATTCATCCGTATCTTGCCGGTGCTCTGGACATCAGGATGACGGCAGTCCTATTTTCGAGGCAGTCGCCGTGTGGATTTGCGGGCTGCCGCGCCGGAATCCCCATTCCGGCACCCAACTGAAGTTAGGAACGGGGGCGGGAATGTTGGGAATGGAAACCGGGTTGTGAACGAGATTGAGGACGAGGTCGTGAACGAGATCGAAAACGAGATCGAAAATGAGATGGATATGTCCGTAGCCCTTTCGTCCAACCGGGCCGGAATGTGGCCCAAATGGCTGGGTATAGGGTTCCTTGTCTTGGGGATGTCCTTCATCCTGGGATGGGGCATCCGATTGGCGTGGCTAGGCCGCTCACTGTGGCAAGACTTGGTGGCGTTGGAAGCACTGCTGGAATCGCCCGAAACGCTCGATCCGGTGGCGGCGTGTGATTTGCTGCATGACACCCGCGAGCACCTGGTCGCGCTCAACCGACAGGCTGGCGGCCTGGCCCAGGTAGGGCCGTCCCTGGGATGGTTGCCGGTGGTCGGTGGGGATCTGGCCGCTGCACCCTATTTGTTAACCGTGGGGGATGGCCTGACGGAGGCCGGCAGCCTGATGTGCGACACATTTGGCCCGACCCTGGCCGCCTTCAGCGATGACTCGAGCCGTGAAGGAATCTCCCCACAGGAGTTGGTGCGCCTGTTGGCCGACGCTCGCCCGGTCATCGAACAGGCGTTGGCGGCCACACAGCTTGCTCGATCCGCCTGGGCGCAGGTGGACGTCCAGACACTCTCTCCCCGGTTGGCGCGAAAAGTCGTTCTACTCGACCAGGGGCTGCCGCTGCTGGAAGCCGGGCTTTCAGCGGCCTACATCGCCCCCGATCTATTGGGGATGGATGGCCCCCGTACCTATCTGGCGTTGGCCGTCAACGAGGACGAACTGCGGGCCGGCGGTGGATTCATCAGCGGGGTGGGGGAGGTGCACATCCAGAGCGGACAACTGGTCACGATGACGTTCCGGGATAGTTACGCGGTAGACGATTTCACGCTCCCGTACCCCACGCCGCCGGAGCCG
The DNA here is from genome assembly GCA_964643875.1 of uncultured Anaerolineales bacterium. GTDB lineage: Bacteria > Chloroflexota > Anaerolineae > B4-G1 > B4-G1 > CAZXVB01. The sequence goes on from CAZXVB010000034.1 coordinate 10,836, forward strand.
ATCCAGCGCTTCATGGGTATCACTCTGTGGGTCTTCCGGGATGCCAACTGGTCCCCCGATTTTCCTTCCGCTATGGAGACCGCCATTCCGCTCTACCGGCCCAATCCGGCCGAATCCCGCCCGGCGACGATTGATGGTGTCATCGCGCTCGATCAGTGGGCGCTCCAGAAACTGGTGGGGGCGATTGGACCGTTGGGCCTGAGCGACGCAGGGGAACCGGTCACCGGAGAGACGATCCTTTCGTACATCCGGGAGGTATGGAATCCGGAGGATGGTCAGACGACTGGTGGGTGGTGGAGCCAACGGAAATCATTCATGGGCACTGTGGCCCATGCGGCCTGGGAGCGGATCGAGGGAGGCGATGTGGATTGGGTAAAGTTGGCCCAAACCATGTGGTCGCTTTTGGACGAAAAACATATCTTCGTCTACCTTCGTCATCCGGAGGCAGCCTCTCTGTTGGCCAGCCAGGGATGGGATGGCTCACTGTGCCCCGACCCTGATGCCCGTGACTTTTTGATGGTGTTGGATACCAATATGGGATACAATAAGGTCAATGCACGGGTGGCGGAAGCATTGACCTACGAAGTGGACCTGCATTCGTCGCCGCCGGTAGCGACGCTGACCCTGCACTACACTCATACCGGTCAACTCGTGGGGCCATGTCAGCACGCCCCTCACTACGGCGCGGTGTACGAGGATATGATGAACCGTTGTTATTGGGATTACATCCGCGTCTACGCAGCGGCCGGGAGCCATCTGCTGGATGCTACCCATATTCCTGTGCCCGGTGATGCCCTGCTCACCGGCGAGGATTATGCCGGCGACATCAGCATCTGGCCGGCTGAGGAAGGCCCCTGGGTGGTGTTTGGCGTCCTGGGCCTGGTACTTCCCTCCTCTACGCAGACCAGGCAATTCACCTGGACGCTTCCGGCGGATGTGGTACAATGGGACGGTGATACAGGCCGGTATGTTCTGCGGGTGCAGAAACAGGCCGGTACCGTCGGCCATGCGCTCACGGTGCACGTCCGTTTGCCGGAGGGGGTTGAATTGATGACAACTACGCCGGCTCCCCAGGCGGTGAGTGCTAATCAGGTGATATACCGCACCAGATTGCGTCGGGATCGGGTGTTTGCGCTGTCTTTCAAGAGGAGGTGACATGCATCAAAAAAGGAGATGGTTTTGGGGAGTTTCCCTGGTGGTGGGGCTGGTGGTGCTCTCTCTGGTGCTGACGGCCGGCCCGACCCTGTGGGCTGCGCCGGGCCAGGCCCCGCACCGGCAGACGGTCCCGCCGGGAACCTTGACCCCCACTGCTCGACCGTCGGCTCCGCCGCCCACCAACCCGCCGCCCACCAACCCGCCACCCACTAACCCACCGCCGACCTCAGAGCCGCCGGCCACCGATACACCGGGCACGCCGCTGGCTACTTTCACACCTGGAGTGGCCGGGACACACACGCTATCGCCATCGCCGTCGCCATCGTCCACACCAGAGTTGCCATCAACGGTCACGGTGATGGCGAGCGACGTCACTGTGGAGAGCACACCTACCTCGTTGGTTCTGACGCCAGGGGAGGGGACACTGGTGGCTGGCGGCGCCGGAACCACAGAACTTTCCACCTCTGCGACGGTTTCACCGTCTTCGGAGGGCGGTTCACTCGTCGAGCCAGTGGAGTCAGTGGAACCAGTTGAGCCGGTGGATACAATGGAGCCGGAGGCAAACTCCAGCGAGAGCAGCGGTGTCGGGATCAGCCCGACTACTTCGTCCGAGGATTCGTCTTCCGCCTCCCCCGGCGGTGGCGTCACCACCGGGGTCAGTGTATCCCCATTGTTCTATGGGGGGATTGGGATGATCCTCCTCGGTTTGCTGTTGTTGGTCGTGTGGAGGCTGCGTGGATAAACGTAACTTGTTGTTCTGGGGGGGGATCGCTCTGATCCTGGGGGGGGTAGTGCTGGTTGGATTGGCAGCCCCGGCGATGTCCGGTGGGGTGGGGTGGGGGTCTCGGCCCGCAACGATGGTGACGATGACGATGACGATGACGGCGCCCCCTACGCCGACGCGCACCCCCGAACCGCTTATCCCGACTGTGCCACCCGACCTGCTCTCGCCGACTTCCCGGCCGTACACGTCACCGACGCCGGCCCGTTGGTCGTCTCCGTACTCAGGCTCGGAGATTGGCTCGGCGATGCCCACCTCATCCCGTCTCACGTCCTCACCGACTCCTGCGCTGGTCGAGGGAGCGACGGCAACACCGGTTCCCACTTCGCCGCCGCCGCCGTCGTCATCATCTCCTTCCCCGCCTCCCCCTACGGAGGCACCTGTGAGTACCCCGACGGAGATGCCCACTGCCGCACCGTCTGTGCCGTCGGATGTGTCCGTCGCGCCGTGGCATGGGCGGTCTCGGTGGGGGATCGGCGTCGCCACCGGCCCCATCACCCGCTACGACATTGCACCGCTGCGGTTGGGCTGGTATCTGGACTGGCGCGTGCAGCCGGCCCCCGCTCGACCTGACGGCATTCTGTACGCCCAAATGGTCCGGGTCAGCGGAGGAGTGCTTCGTCCGTCGGCCGAGGAGATCGCCGCCATTGCACAGGCCAACCCCGGTTCTCTATGGTTGATCGGCAACGAGCCGGATGTGAAGTGGCAGGACAACGTGGTCCCCGACACGTATGCCCGCCTTTACCACGATGCGTATACAGCCATTAAAACCGCTGATCCGACGGCTCAAGTCGCCATTGGTGGGGTCTCTCAACCCACTCCGCTCCGTATGCGTTATCTGGATATGGTACTGGCTTCGTATCACGCTCGGTTTGGCGTCCAGATGCCGGTGGACGTGTGGAACGTTCACAACTTTATCTTGCAGGAGTTGCGCGGATCGTGGGGGGTGGACATCCCGCCGGGCATTCCGGACAACCAGGGGATGTTATACGAGGTGAATGATAGCGGCAACATGGAGATTTTCCGACGGCAGATTTACGACTTTCGCCGCTGGATGGCGGATCGGGGATTTGGAGATGCCCCATTGATTGTTTCGGAATACGGCATTCTGATGCCGCCGGAGTACGGTTTTCATCCCGAACGGGTGGCGGACTTTATGACGGCGACCTTCGATTTTTTCTTGACGGCTGCGGACACGGGACTGGGCTATTCGGCTGATGGATATCGGTTGGTGCAGATGTGGTGCTGGTACAGCCTGGACGATCCAGCTGACCACTATCCGACTGGCAATCTGTTCGATCCGCTCACCGGGGAGCGAACCTTTCTAGGGGAAGCGTGGATCCAATACGTCCGATGAGGTACTTTTCATATGGGTGTGTTTCATTTCAGTTGGAAAGTGGGCAACCCTCCCGCAGGTTGCCATTTTTCGATGCCAAAACACTCGGTTTTTGAAGGCAAATCCGCGCATAAATCGCCTTTGAGTTCAACCTGCGGGAGGGTCTCCAACTCAGTTGAAACACACCCTTTTCACGTACCTCACTACCCGACATTTTGACCCTCCCGCAGGTTCAGAAGCGGTTTGGGGGCATTTTGTGCCCTGAAACGCGCTAGTCCCAGTGATCCTTGAGAGGAGCGATGAGT
>CAZXVB010000035.1:0-14372 GCA_964643875.1 uncultured Anaerolineales bacterium
AAACCGCGCCTGAGGAGCTAAAGCTGGCTGTCCACCTGCGTGGACAGGCGCGCCAACGTAGGTGGACGCGTGGCTGCAAGTCCTCCAGAGGCGATTTCAATCGCTAACAGAAGTAGCCTGAGTAGTTACAACATGACGAAGAAATCGCTACTTGGTGTTGTGGGAGGGTAAACGTGTCGAAAACTCCTCACATTCTTGTTGTGGAAGATCAACCCAACACGGCTGAGATGCTTACGTCCTATTTCGAGGCGCAAGGCTATCAGGTTACGACGGTTGCATGGGGTAAGGACGCACTGGCATTCGTAGAAAAAACGGCCCCCAATCTGATTATGTTAGACATCCGTTTGCCGGACATAGATGGCTATGAGGTCTGCCGACGGTTGCGTGCCCACCGGCGCACGGAGCATATCCCTGTCATTTTCCTGACGGAGCGCAGGGAACGGAGTGACAAGCTCACCGGCCTGGAATTGGGGGCTGTGGACTATATCACCAAACCTTTCGATATTCAGGAATTGCGTTTACGAGTTCGCAACGTGCTCCGCCGTTCGAGTTTGGAGCAGTTGTCTCATCCAATAACCAGTTTGCCTACCGGCTCTCTGGTAGATGAGACCTTGCAGGAGTTGATCGGGAAGACCGATTGGGCGATCCTCTCAGTTGGGGTCCACGGGTTGAAGGAGTTTGCCGATACTTATGGATTCGTTGCCCGGGACGACGTCGTGCGTGCGGTAGGGAGGATGTTGAATCATATTGTCAACGAAATGGCTATTCCCTCGGCCTTTGTGGGGCATATAGACGACACCAATTTCTTCGTTGTGGTGACTCCCGACAAGGCGAATCAAGCTGAAGAGGCACTGAACGTCCGGTTGGACGAGGCCATGACGTTCTTTTATCCCCGTGCAGATTGGGAGGCACGACAGAAAGACCCCAATGTGGAATTACCCGATATGTATGTCACGACCGGGGTCCTCACTCCACCGACGAAAGCGTACGCCAATCTGATAGAATTCAAGAAAGCTATCGTCGCCGTTCAGAGCAGACATTGACGTAGGTTGTTGCCTCTTTATCTTTTCCCAAACTTTTCTCCATCAACCGGTGAAAAGAGCGCTGGGTTGAAAGGCGACCGGCGCCGTTGCCTCGATTTTGCCGTCGGGCGGGGGGAAATGCTCCAGGGTACGCCATGACAAAGAAACTTACCGTGGTTATTCCCACGTACAATGAGGTCGAGAATCTTCCCTCTATGGTCACGGCTCTGTTCGATCTCCGCCTGCCGTCTATTTCCCTGGAACTGCTGGTCGTGGATGATGAGTCACCCGATGGAACCGGCCAGGTCGCAGACGAGTTGGCCGGTCATTACGCGGGTCGTATGTATGTGATGCATCGCACCGGCCCACGGGGATTGGGGCATGCTTACATAGATGGGTTCCGCTGGGCACTGAACCACGGTGCCGACTACATTGTCCAGATGGATTGTGATTTTTCCCATTCCCCCGACTACATTCCCGTCTTTATTGAGCATATCCCGAATTACGATGTGGTGGTTGGTTCCCGGTATGTGCCCGGTGGGCGTACCGACGAGCGTTGGAGTTGGGGACGGCGCTTTCTCTCCTGGTGGGCGAATAGTGTCTACACGCGGATGATCCTGGGAACTCATACTCGGGATACTACGGCCGGGTTCAAGTGTTGGCGACGAGAGACACTGGCAGGTATAGACCTGGACCGGGTCCATTCGCAGGGATACGTCTTCCAGGTCGAAATGGCCTACATTACCGAACAACTGGGCTATCGGGTGCTGGAGATCCCCATCTATTTTCCTGACCGAAAAATCGGCCGCTCCAAGATGTCCATGAAAGTCAAGATCGAAGCCGCGTTGCGCGTGTGGGAAGTCCGCCAACGACATCACCACTTGCGACCGAGCGATCGGGCATCTGGATGACATGAGCCGTAAACGATTGCCTGACTTGGTCGCTGTTCTCATCCTGCTCTTTCTTCCCCTCCTGCTGTTCGGCCCTGTGGCGCTGGGCAATCGCACGATGTTGCCGGCCGATGCCCTCTTCTTGTTCGAGCCGTATCGCACAGCGGCTGCCGAACTGGGAGTCCAGGCCCCTCACAACCATCTCGTTACTGACCTGATCCTGGAAAACTATGCCTGGAAACGATTCGTCCTGGAGGCCCTGTCCGCTCGCCAGTTGCCGCTGTGGGACCCCTATCTCTTCGCCGGTCATCCCTTCCTGGCCAATGGGCAACATTCGGCCTTATACCCTTTGAGCATCGTTTTCTATCTCCTGCCGCTATGGCGGGCCTATGGCGTGTTTGCCTGGCTTCAACTTGGGCTGGCCGGCATCTTCACATATCTGTTCGTCCGTGTGTTGGGTGTGCGCCGGGTGGGCGCTTTGATTGCCGGGATTACGTTCCAGTTTTGTGGCTTTATGGCGGTCTCTGCCTCGGTTCATCCGATGATCGTGGCTGGGGCGTCGTGGTTACCCTTTATTTTGGCAATGGTGGAGTTGCTCATTGAACAGCGGCCGGCATTGGGCCGCCGCCCGGCGACGCTGCCGTGGGCCTTGCTGGGAGCCGTTGGCCTGGGATGCCAGATGTTGGCGGGACATGCCGAGAATACGTACTTTGTGCTCCTGGTGACCGGCGCCTATGTGGCCTGGCGGCTAGTGGTCCAGCCCGGTGGACCCAATCAGGGGACGACGGGGTGGGGCGGCCGGTTAGCTCTCTGGCGACGCCCCCTCCTGTGGCTGGCGCTGATGATGGCGCTGGGCCTGGCCCTGGGGGCCGTCCAATTCCTGCCGTTGTATGAAGTGGTCAACGGAAGTTTTCGCAGCGGTGAAGCCGCCGCCAGCTTGTCCCAGGTGTTGGGGTGGGCCTTTCCGCCCAGGCGGTTGATTACCTTCGGGATCCCCAATTTCTTTGGCGGTCCCACGCAGCACGGCTATTTCGATTTGTTTGCCTGGCGCTGGGTCGCGGCCCCTACATTTCCCGACGGCCAATATCTGGATTGGGGGATCAAGAATTACGTCGAGGGGGCCGCGTATCTGGGATTGTTGCCCATCTTGCTGGCGGGTATCGCTCTCCTGTCCGCCGGACAAAGCCAGCCGCCCCCCGGCGTGTGCTCTCCCGCCGAGGGATCAGCCAGTGGTCACTCTATGTGGTCGCGGATTCGAAGCTGGTTCTGCACTCCTTACATTCCCTTCTTCGTACTACTGGCGGGGTTTTCCGTAGGGTGTGTATTTGGAACGCCGTTGTACGCCCTGATCTATGCCCTGCCAGGGCTGGAGCAATCCCATTCCCCCTTTCGCTGGGTGTTTCCGCTTTCCCTGAGCGTGGCTGTTCTGGCTGGCTTTGGTGTTCAAGCGGTCACCGAGAGCCGCCAGCATCACTTGCGAACAGCGTCCGGCCGACCTGCTGCGCGGCACGCTCGCTCTTCCGTTATCGCCTCCATTGCCAATGTCTTTTTCCTGGCAACGTCTCCTTCTCTCGTTGTGTGGATGGCTGCCCTGGCCTTTTGGGGCGGTGTGATGACGGTGGTGGGGTTGGTTCTCAGCCGTCTCTTCTTCTCTCCACTTGAGCCGTTGCTGACCCGGATTTTCCTTTCCTTGGCAAAAGCACCGGAAGCGTTCTCCAACGTACGCGCTTTCTATTCATACGAATTCCGGTGGGGGGCCTTGTTTGGCCTCTTGCTGATCGGCACGGGGATCGTCTTGCGGGTGAGCCGCTGTCCCATCTACTACCGCCGCCGTCCGGTGTGGGAGTTTCTGGCCGTCGGGCTGTTGACAATGGACTTGGTTTCATTTGGATACGGCTTCAATCCGGCGGTGGACACCGCTTTGCTGGATTATGTGCCGCCGGTGGTCGAATTCCTCCGGCAGGACCGTTCCATTTGGCGGTATGCGACGTTTACCCCGCCGGGCACGACCAAGACGATGAACGCCAATGTGGGGATGTTCTACGACTTGCAATGTGTGGCCGGCTACGATTCTCTGTTCACCCGCCCGTATGCTGACTATATGGCGTTGATCGAACCCCAGAACGAACTGCCGTACAATCGGATCGCTTCCTTCAGCACCTGGTCGAGTCTAGATAGCCCCCTGACTGACTTGTTGAACGTCAAATACGTCATCACCGAGGTAGAGATTCCCAACCCTAAGTATCGCCTGGTCTACCAGGACGAGGCCGTGCGGGTGTACGAGAATCTGGCGGTGATGCCCCGTGCCTACACGATCCCGTTTTCGGCCACCCTGGCTGCCGAGGATTTGGCCGACGTTGTCCGGGAGTATGATGTGCGGCATTATGTGGTGCATACGCCGGACGACGCCCTGGCGTTCCCAGCCGTTCCTCGCCCGGCAACTATCACTCCCCAGACGATTGGCCGCTACACCATCAACGAGGTCGAGATACAGGTTCAAACGGCCTCGGAGGCCGGAGCGGTGACCTGGCTCGTGCTGACCGATGCGTATTTTCCGGGCTGGAAAGCGTTTCTTCGTCCGGCGGGAGCAGGGGCGGAGGCCGAAATAGAGCTTCCCGTCCGGCGGGTCAATGGGGTCTTCCGCGGGGTTTTGTTGGAGACCCCCGGCACGTACACTGTGCGCTTCAAATACAGCCCCGATAGCGTCAAGATCGGCGCGTTCTCCACATTCATCGCTGGAATGGCGATTCTGTTCCTGACAGGCATCTATCTCTGGCGCTTCTTCTATCGTGAGGAGGACGATGTGAGCACCGTTCGCAGGGTGGCTAAGAATTCCATCGCTCCGATCGTGCTCAACTTGTTCAACCAGGTGATCAACTTTGCCTTTGTCGCCCTAATGGCCCGCATCCTGGGGCCGGTGGGGACGGGGCAGTACGAGACGGCTGTCATCGTCTATGGGTGGTTCGAGATCGTCGCCAATTTTGGCCTGGATATGTACCTGATGCGCGAGGTCGCCCGCGACCGGCAGCACGCCAGGGAGCGGTTCCTCGATACCACCATCTTGCGCTTGATCCTCCTCGTTGTCACTCTACCGCTTTTGGTCGGATTCCTGGCCGGCCGGCAGGCCCTGGGCACGCCACTGGCTTCGGATACGGTATGGGCGGTGGGCTTACTCTACCTGGGATTGCTGCCGGGGAGCGTCGCCAACGGGTTTGCGGCCCTCTTCCGGGGGTGTGAGAAGCACGAATATCCGGCCGCCATTCAAACGGTGACGATGATCATCCGGGTGACGTTGGGGGTGTTGGCGCTGGCCGGTGGATTGGGAGTTGTGGGGATCGCCGGAACGGCTTTTCTGACCAACATCGTGACCCTGGCGATCCTGATGGTACTGGCCAATCGCCTCATCTGGCCTGGGTTGCCTTGGGGTCGTTGGGAGGCCCTGCCGGCGATACGGACGATAAGGACGATGCGAACGATGCTGGCGGAAAGCTGGCCCCTGATGATGTCGTTGTTGCTCCAGGCTCTTTTCCCCGGCGTTAACACGCTGCTTCTTCAGTACTTTCATAGTGACATTGCCGTAGGTTGGTATGGGGCCGGGCGCAAGTGGGTGGACGCCCTCAACGTCGTGCCGGCCTTTTTCACCATTGCGGTCTTCCCGGTGGTCTCACGCTTGGCGACGGATGACCGGGCCGGCCTGAACCGCTCATACCGTCTGGCGGTCAAGTTGTTGGTGATGGTGGCCTTTCCGGTCGCTATGTCGGTAACCCTGTTGGCAACGCCGCTGGTCGGGGTGCTCAGTGGATCGCAGTTTCTGCCCCAGGGGGCACAAATTCTGCGGATTTTGATCTGGTCTATCCTGTTTGGGTGGGTCAATAGCTTGACCAACTACGTTTTAATCGCGCTCAACCGCCAGCGGTACGTTCTGGTCGCTTCGGCGATCCGGGTGGTCTTCACCATCGGCGTCAATTTGCTCTTCGTGGGGTCATTCGGTTACATTGCCTCCGCCTGGATTTTGGTGGGGGGCGAGTTGTTGTTGGTGATCCTCTTCCACATCGAGATGCATCGCCAGTTGGGAGCGTTCGATTGGCACTTTATGAAAGGCCCTTTGGCCGCCGGGCTGGTGATGGCTGCGGTGGGGTGGGGGGTATCCCGCTTCCACGTTTCCCTGGCGCTGGTTGTGAGTATGGTTGTATATCTGGGGGCGCTCATCCTGTTCCGGGCGTTTACGCCAGAAGAATGGGCGCTGTTCTCGTCCTTGATGCCGGCCCGTTTACGCAACGCCATACCCGCCGGCTGGAGGTGAATCAAATCGGATTTCTGTTGGGAGGAGGCAATTATGCGCATTGCCATCATGGGGAGCGGTGGTGTGGGTGGGTATTACGGGGGATTGTTGACTCTGGTTGGTCACGACGTGGCCTTCATCGCGCGTGGGGCGCATCTGGCTGCTATGCAGGCCAACGGTTTGCGCATCCACAGTGTGTATGGGGATTTCACCCTCCAATCGGTGCAGGCCACCGACCGGCCGGCTGACATCGAAACGGTGGAGTTGGTATTGATGTGCGTCAAGACGCCGGATACGACCAACGCCGCCCAACAGATTCTCCCATTGATCGGGCCGGATACGGTTGTGCTGAGTTTACAAAATGGGGTCGAGGCCCCTGATCAGATCGGGGCCATCGTGGGGATGTCCCACGTGGTGGGGGGCGCTACCTGGATCTCATCCTCCATCGAAGCTCCCGGTGTGATCCGTCAGGTCTCGCAATTCCGTCGCATCGTGTTGGGCGAACTGGATGGGCGCATTACGCCCCGCGTTGAACGAATCCGCGAGGTGCTGAGTAGCACCGGCGCTACCGTGGAACTCTCGCGGGATATCCAAAAGGTGATGTGGACCAAATTCGTATTCATCGCGGCCATCAGTGGCATCGGCGCGCTCACCAGACTGGAGCTGGGGAAGTATCGCCACGTCCCCGAAACCCGCGCCATGTTGACCGCCTTGATGCGGGAAGTGGAAGCCGTGGCGCGGGCTGCCGGCGTGGCGCTCGACCCCTACGTCGTCGAACAATCCCTGGCCTTCATAGACAAAGCGGCTGCCCACATCAAGCCCTCGATGCAATTGGACGTGGAAGCCGGTCGGCGCTCCGAACTCGATTCGATGATCGGCGTGATTGGGCGTCGAGGCCGTGCACTGGGAGTGCCGACGCCGGTGGCAGACCTGGTCTACGCGGCCTTGTTGCCGGTCGAACAGGCCGCCTGTTGCCGAGAGAGAGGGACGCCAAACGGCGATGACCTATAGGGGCGATCCTTGCGGTTATCCTGGGTAGGGTCATCCCCTGCCCCTGCCGTTGGGTGGAGTTGTGTAGATGAACCATCACACCACGCCAGAAGTGCCCAAACGCACAGCCAGGTGGCTCCTGTGGGGGATCGTGGTGCTCGCTCTGACCTTGCGCATGGTTTGGCCCACGCTGGCCGAGTTCAAGCGGGATGAAGCGACGGTAGTCCGCCGCGCGTTGGCCATTGCGTATGAAGGGGAGCGGCCAGCCGCCGGGGTGGATACCTCTATGGGGGCGGCCAACTTGCCCCTCACTTTGTATCTGATGGCGCTTCCGCTCCGTCTGTGGCCTGATCCGGTGGCCGCCGTGCTGTTCACCGGCTTGCTCAACGGGTTGGCTGTGTGGGCTTGTTACGCATTCGGCAAGGCCTATTTCGGGCGAACGACTGGCCTGATCGCGGCTTTCCTCTTTGCGGTCAGCCCATGGGCCGTCGTCTTTGGGCGCAAAATCTGGGTGCAGAATCTACCGTTGATCAATGTGGGGTTCTTCGCAGCGCTGTTCGCCGCCCTGGTGCGCGGTCGGCCCTGGGCGCTGGTGGGGGCGTTTGCCGGGACGGCGGCGCTGATTGGGCTGCATATGGGGGGCTTGGCCTTCCTCCCGATCTTACTCCTCTCGATATGCCTCTACTGGCGAGAGGTCTCCTTACGGCCATTGGTGATCGGCGGGCTGGTGCTGGGGCTGGCAATGACGCCGTATGTGGTGCACGATGCCCTCCACGGCTGGTCCAATGCACGGGATTTCATCCAGTATGCCGGTGGAGAAGCTCACTTCTCCTGGGATGCCCTGCGATACGCCTTCGTAAACACCGGCAGCGCTGGCATTCATAGCCTGGCCGGCGCTCTGTGGGAAGTCTATCGGGCCGGCCTCCCCAACCTGTGGTGGTTGAACACGGCGATGATGGGACTCCTGGCCGTGGCGCTCCTGTATGCCGTGACCCAGGCCATCCGGGGGCCGCTGGATCGCCGCCGTTCGCTGACGTTGATGCTGATCTGGTTCGCCGTGCCCATCGCACTCCAAAGCCGTCCCACCGCGCCGGTCTACCCCTTCTACTTCAATGTCCTCTACCCTGTCCAATTTCTGTTCATCGCCATACTGTTGACCGACATGGCGGCGCAGTTCCCCTTGCTTCGCTTGCCGGGGGGGGGACTCAAGCGCCGTTCCCTGGCGACTCTGCTCGTCTGTGGGATGTTGGCCGTCTGGGGAGGCTGGCAACTGGCCGTGATAGGGCGCTTGTTCGACTTTATGGTGCACCATCCGAGCACAGGGGGATACGGGATTCCGCTCCGCTACGTGCGTCAGGCGGCGGCCGACGCGCGGATGCTGGCCACGTCTACATCTGACGGAGCGGAGATCGTCGTATTGAGCCGCGAAACCAGCCCCGCTATGCACGAGACGCCAGCCGTGTTCGAAGCGCTGCTCTTTGGGCTTCCCCACCGTTTTGCGGATGGGAGTCAGGCGCTGCCCGTGCCAGATGCCCGTGAGGTGGTCTACCTGGCTGGGCCGATGTCGGAGAGTGACGCGAGCGGCCTCGACCCCACAGACGGCCTCACTGGCGGTGTGCAGCTCCTCGAAGGGATGGCGTATGTGCGTCCCATCTCCGATGTGGCCCTTCCAGACGGCGTGCGGTACCGCCTGTTGAAACGGGCCGGAGCGGAGCGGACGGACGTGTTGGCCGGGATGGAGCGCTTCAGCGCCTTTCCAGATGGCGTGCCGTTCGAGAACGGGGTCACGTTCATGGGGTACGATTTGCCGGAGGGCGTCACTGCGGGGGAGACGTTGACGGTCTGGTTAGCCTGGTGGGTTCGACAGCCCCCACCGACTGGCGTGGACTACCATTTCTTCGTCCACCTGTTGGACGCCGACGGGGGGCTGCGCGCTCAGCACGATGGTACGGGGTTCCCGACGGCCTCGTGGCGGGCAGGAGACTTGGTCGTGAGCCGCTTCACCCTCTCACTTCCGGCGGACCTGTCTGCCGGTCGCTACGCGGTGTGGGCCGGGATGTACACCTACCCGGATGTGGTCAACGTCTCGTACCTGGATGTGGCCGGCAACCCGGCCGGTCAGCGGGTGGAACTGGGGGAAGTGGCCGTAGGGGATTACTGACGCGGCAGACGAGAGCGTAGCAGCCCCGGCAAGCTGCGCAGTTCCGGGCTGCCGACGAGCACGGCCACGGATGTGTAGACGAGGGCGCCAATTGCGGCCCCCCCGATTCCTCGTGTCGTGACTCCTCCGCTCAGCCAGATGGATTGGGCACCCATCACAGCGACGGCCATGACGGCGGAAGCGAACCCTGCCTGCAACAGAGACGTCGCTAACTTTCTCCCCTCGATGCCACCTAACTTGTATCTGGCGATCAACAGCAGGCAAAGCACCTGGAAACCCGCCCCCAGCGAGTTCGCCAGGGCAATGGCTCCATGCGCCAGGGAGGGAAGCAGCCAGTTGCCCACGCTGGCATTGAGCAGCAATCCTCCCAAGGCGACCCAGAAAGGCGTCCACATATCTTGCTGGGCGTAGAACAGGCGGGCTGCGACTTCCAAGGCGCTATGCGTCACCAGCCCCAACGCCAGGAACTGGAGCGCCCAATAGACTCGGTCGGTGGCAGCCGCGTCAAAGGCTCCTCGTTGGAGAACCAGAGTAGTCAATGGTCGTCCCAACACCACCAGCCCGACCGCGGCGGGGAGACTCAAGGCCAGGATCAGCCGCAGCGTCCAGGCGAACGTGCGCCGGAGGGCAGCCTGATCCTTTCGCGTGGCCATCTCTGCCAGGGTGGGGAGTGCCACGATCCCTACCGCTGTACCCAACACTGTCTCCGGCAACTGCATCAGCTTCCAGGCGTATTCATAGGCGGAGATGGCGCCGGATGGCAGTTGGGAGCCGAAGAAGGTCGGCAACACGAACGTAATGTATGTGACCGTCATCCCCATCATCCGGGGGAGCATCAGCCGCAGCAGACGGGGCAGACGGGGATGGTAGAGGGTGGGAACCCAGGTCGCTCGCCGGTGGAGCAACCAGGGCAATTTGATCAACAGATGGGCCACCGCGCCAGTCAGTCCGCCCCAGGCCAGGCCAAAGATGCCCCACCGAGGGGCTAACATCACTACCCCGAAGATCCGTCCCAACGTGTAGCACACGGGCGCCAGCGCCGGCAGGAAGAAATGTTGGTGTGCCTGGAGTGTGCCGGTGATCACGGTGCTGACGCTGAAGATGATGGTTTGAATCAACACCAGGCGCATCAAATGCGTCGCCAGCGTCACCAACGTGGGGTCGTCTGCGAAGCCCGGTGCAACGGCCACGATGATGGAGCGGGCGAAGATGGCGGCGAAGATGGCGGCGACGCCGATGACGATGGACACCCAGTTGACCACGGTCGAGACGAACCGCCATACGTCGTTCGCGTCATCGCTTGCTTCACCGGCCTGCGCGATGACCTCGGTCAACAGAGGAATGAGGGCCGTGGTCAGGGCTGCACCGGTGACGATGGCGTTCAGCCCTTCGGGGATTTCGAAAGCGGCGAAGTAGGCGTCCAGCGCAGGGGAAGCCCCGAATGCCTGCCCCACAGCGGCCTCGCGCACGACCCCCAGGAGTTTGTCAGCGGCTAACAAGGCGGCCACCAGCCCGGCCGAGCGGGTGAGATGCCGGTGAGAACGCTCCGCCGGATCTACTGAGCAACTCACCGGGGCATTCTCCCGGCAGGCTCCAAACGGCCCGCTTGCCAATGGGCTGCATGGACGCAGTCGAGTGGAATGTCCTGGTCAGGCAACAGGCGGCCGAGGAGAGCGGCGAAGGCCGGCACGTCCCCGGTCGTGTAGAACGTGTGTCGGGGACGGCTCAAAGTGAGGGGAGGGGCCTGCTCTTGCCTTTGCCGACTGCGCCACACCCGTGCTGTCTGGAGGGCAACAGCCGGGGCTGGATCAATCACGGTGACCTGGGGGCCGGCCAGACGTTCGATCACCGGCCGTAGAAATGGGTAGTGGGTGCAACCGAGCACCAATTGATCTATCCCGGCGGCTACCAGGGGAGCGATGCATTGACGGACAGCTTCCTCGGTGGTGGGAGTGTCCAGCGCGCCTGCCTCGACCGCCTCTACCAGGGCGGGACAGGCGCGGGTGAGTACGTGGGTATCGCCGGCATATCGTTCCACCAGGCTGGCGAACAAGTCCCCCTGGAACGTCACCTGGGTGGCGATCACGCCGATGACGCCGTTGTGAGTTCGCTCTACGGCTGGCTTGACGGCCGGCTCCATTCCTACGAAGGGAACGTTTGAGAAGAGACGGCGCAGGTGGTGTAGGGCGGCCGCCGAGGCAGTGTTGCAGGCGATCACAATCACGCCGGCACCTCGTTTCAGGAGAAAGTGGGTGATTGCCTCGGAGAGCGCATGCACTTCCGAAAGCGAGCGCGACCCATATGGCACGTGAGCTTGGTCGGCCAGGTAACAGATCGGTACGTCGGGGAGTTGGCGCACGATTTCTTTCCAGACGCTCAATCCGCCTACGCCGGAATCGAATACACCGATTCGATCTGTAGCCTCGGCCCGGTTCATCACTCTCCCTTGCCTCCATTACCCCCCACGCCGACGGAACAGGGCGTAGCTTCCCAGGAGGATTGCTATTGCCTGGAGCCAGAACAGCCATCCCAATGGCGGCTCAGCTTCCGTGACAACAGGGGCCGGTACGGTGGGGGTCGGTAGCGGTGTCCAGGTGGGGAAGGGGGTCACCGTTGGTAGTTCGTTACTCCCCGGAGAGGACGGCGATACATGGGTGATCGGTGTGGGTGTGAACGGGGGAAGGAGGGTCGCTTCTGGGGGCGTGGGAGTGGGCGGAACGGTCGTTGAAGGGGTGAGTTCCGGGGCGGTGGTCGGCTCTGCTGGTGGAGTGAGCAGGAGCGGAGTGGGGGAAGGTATCGGTGCTCCCTCGCCGAGGACGATCGAATCGGCTGCGCCGGCCGTGCGGCCGGCGGCGTCCCGGTATTGGACGTACACGGTGTGCTCGCCGGGGGTGTTCGGCATGGTCCAGGGGACCAGGGGTTCCCAGGGTTGCCAGGTTGCCTGTTCAAAATTTGGACTGTTGCTGAGGCGGATATCGGCAGCGCGTCCCATGTAGTTGTTCCCTCGGCCATCGGGGTAAGCGTCCTCATTGGTCAGACGGACGGCGACCAGGGGGTCCTTCGCATTGGTCGCTCCGTCGTTGATGAAGATGGGGAGTACGTTGGGGCGAGCGCCGAAATCAAGCACGTAATAGACTTGACCATTTGCATCCGTGGCGATACCGATCCCCATCTCGCGGTAGATGGGGCTGAGGATGTTTTCCCGATGAGGGGGGTCTGCCATAAAGAAGGCCATGGCGTCATCCGGGGTACCTACGCCCACCCAGAAGTTTTCTCCCACGATCAGTTCTCCGTCCTCCCGACTCCATGCCAGGTAGCCGGCGTCGGAGACCCGTTGCCGTAGCGAGGAGCCGTCCGACCCGGTGTGGGAGGCCAGTTGGTGCGCGGCCAGGTCATCGGCGTGGCGCTGTGCTGAGGCTGTTAGCAGTGAGGAGATGGCGTAGGGCGCTAACCCTTTGTCCAGGCGAACCGTGTTGATCAATGTTTCCCACTGTGTGATGGGGTTCGGTTCCTGTGCCCATGCTGGGAGCGCCGCTCCCAGCAATGCGCATATCAATAGCATTGTGAGGATCGAATGCTTGCATAGGCAGCCAGGACTTTGGCCTACGGTCTGATTCTTTGGAATGGGGGTGGTCTTGAAAGATTGCATAGCTTGAATTTTAGCACACCGGCGGCAGGATGCAAGGGGGGAGGCAATCAATCATACAATTGAGTATCTCGCGGGCACAGCCGTGTGCCCCTGCCCGGTCGGGACGACGGGGACGACGGGGACGACGGCGTTGCCGGCTGTGCCGGCTGTGCGGATTCGGGGGGTAGGGACGAGCCTCCCGCAGGATGAGGATGCCTGCCGTATGAACCCGCGGGAGGCTGGCTTACCCCACGAATCCACGTTGACCCATTTTAGTCAGGCTCAAGCGGGGTCGAGGGGAATGGGCTGTTGTCTTCCGGGGTTCACTACCCGACATATTGATCGGTAACCCTCCCGCAGGTTTGAAATTATGTCAGTTGCACGTGTATAGCCCCACATCAGGGCACAAAATGCCCCCAAACCGCTTCTGAACCTGCGGGAGGGTCAAAATGTCAGGTAATGAGTTCCGGGGGAACGATTGGGAGGCGAAAGGTAACGGTGGTTCCCTGCCCGACCTGGCTTTCCAGCGTCAATGTGCCTCCATGGCGTTCCACCAAGTACTTCACGATGTATAGCCCCAGGCCTGTGCCGGGCATCTCGCGCACGGCGGGCGATTCGGAGCGAAAGAACGGGGTGAAGAGAGCTGCTTGGTCTTCTGGAGAGATGCCGATGCCGGTATCGCGGATAGCGCAGTGGATGTGTTCATCTTCTTGCCATGCACGGATGTGAATTTCCCCGCCGGAGGGGGTGTATTTCGATGCGTTGCGGACGAGTTCCGTCACAATTTGCCTCAGCCGGTTGGGGTCCGTCATCGTTGACGGGAGGTCGTCCGCGACGTCAACTATCACTTGATGGTCGCGTTCGGCAATTTGCTTTTGCATAGCTCGCAGGGCGCTCTGTATGACCTCGGTGATCGGCGTGGGTTTGCGTTCCAACTGCAAACGGTGGGCTTCGATCTTGGTAAAGTCTTGCAGGTCGGCGATCAGGATTTGCAGCCGTTCGGCATTGCGGATGATGGTCTGGAGGAAAGCAACTTGCTCTGGTGCGACCGGCCCCATCATGCCGCCTGCCAGCATATCGGCGTATCCCCGAATGGAGGTGATGGGGGTGCGTAACTCGTGGGCCACGTAAGAGACGAAGTCCGCTTTTTCCTGTTGGATATGCGCCACGTATTGCCGGTCCAACGCCTCCACCATCTCGATCCACTCCTGGATCTGCTCGGTCAACCACTCGTTAGAGTCGTTAGAAGGCGGCTCTTGCGCGGCCTGGAGCAGCGTCTCCCGAACGGCTCGCATGTGGGTTAACATGGCTTCTGAAGATGGGGGTGATGATGAATTTGATTTTTTGTTCATTGAGCACTCCTGTAAAGTTCCTGACAGCCATTCGTAATTCGCTGTTT
>CAZXVB010000036.1:0-14046 GCA_964643875.1 uncultured Anaerolineales bacterium
ACCGGGCTGTCGCCGGGGAGCGCCACGGTGGCGGCTGAACCGGAGACAGTAGACGATGCCTATCGCTCGTTTCGGGACGGGTGCATCTATCCTTCCACCAACGCCGAAACGGTGGCCGACGGTCTGCGTACCTTCCTGGGAGACATCAACTTCCCCATCATTCGCCGCTATGTGGACGAGATCGTGACGGTGAGCGAAGAGGGCATCATTGCGGCTATGCGCCTGGTGTGGGAGCGGATGAAAATTATCATCGAGCCTTCGTCCGCCGTGCCGGTGGCGGTGCTGTGGGAGCATCCGACCCGTTTCCGTCAGCGTCGCATTGGCATTATTCTATCCGGCGGCAATGTGGATCTGGATCATCTTCCATGGAAGTAAGAAAGGGAAAGGAACAATGACTTGCTACGCGACACGATGGGTGCATATAGACCTGGGAAGCGGCGTCGTTCGCGAAGAATCTCTCTCTGAGGACGATGTGACACAGTGGTTCTTGGGCAGCGGTTGGGCCGCTCGACGCTTCTATGCAGAGATGGACCCCCGCCGTGACCCGCTGGACCCGGCCAGCCCTTTGCTGATCTTCATCGGTCTGCTGACCGGGACGTATGCCCCGGCAGCATCCCGCTCCTCGTGGTGTGGCCGTTCTCCTTTGACAGGTATTTGGAACGAGTCCAATGCCGGTGGACATTGGGGGGCTATGCTGCGGGCCGCTGGCCTGGCCGGATTGGTGATCACCGGCAAGGCTGCTTCGCCAGTCTACTTGTGGGTCCATGACAGCAAGGTCGAAGTTCGGCCGGCCGATCACCTATGGGGGTTGGGGACGTTTGCCACCCATAACCACCTCCGGGAGGAGACGATGCAACGGGCCGAGGTGGCTGCCATTGGGCCGGCAGGGGAAAACCGAGTGCCTATCGCCGGGGTGATGATCGGCGGACAGGGCCACAACCGGGCGGTCGGCCGGGGGGGCATAGGGGCATTGATGGGGTCGAAGGGCCTCAAAGCAATCGTGGTGTGCGGGGAAGAAAAACCGACCTACGCCGACCCGGAGGGCTTTCGGACTACCGTCCGTCGCTTGAACAAGTTGATCCGCTCCCGCTCTGAGGGATTATCCCTGACCGGTACGGCTGGCGGTGTCCCGGCGACGGAGTTATACGGAGATCTGCCGCTCAAGAACTGGCGGGAAGGCTCCTGGCCGGATGGTGCTCAGGCCATCTCTGGCCAGACCATCCGGCAAACGATCTGGACGCAGGACACCCGTTGCTTTGCTTGTCCCATCGGGTGTGGAAAAGCAATCGAGGTTCGAGAGGGTCCGTATGCCGGTACATGGGGCGAGGGGCCGGAGTATGAGACGTTGGCTGGTTTTGGCGGCAATCTGCTGATCTCCGACCTGCCGGCCTTGGCGGCCATTAACGCTCGTTGCAACGATCTGGGGTTGGATACAATCTCCACCTCCGGCGTGATCGCATTCGCCACCGAGGCAATGGAACGGGGCCTGGTGACGCCGGATGATGCCGATGGTCTAACGTTGGACTGGGGAGCGCCAGAGCCGGTATTGGCCCTGCTTCCCCAGATTGCTCACCGCCAGGGCATAGGCGACCTGTTGGCCGATGGCGTCCGGGCTGCTGCCCGGAGATTGGGGAGGGAGGCCGAATCGTTCGCTATCCACGTCAAGGGATTGGAGGTCCCCTACCACGACCCTCGGGGGTTCGTGGATATGGCGCTCAACTATGCCACCTCGAGTCGGGGGGCTTGTCATCTGGAAAGCCTGAGTTATTGGCGTGGGTATGGCGTTGAGTGGCCCGGGTGGGAAGACGGCCCGCGGGACCGTTTCGCCTCCGACGAAGCCACCGTCCGACTGGTGGTCAAATTCCAGGACTATATGGCGACCTACAACCCGCTAGGGTTGTGCAAATTCATCGCCAAAGGCGGCATTACCCCGCACCATATTGCTGCACTCCTCAGTGCGGCATTGGGGAAGATATGGAGCGCTGAAGATGTGATGCAGGTTGGAAGGCGCATCTTCGACCTCAAACGGCTCATCAATCTGCGGCTGGGCATTACCACAGCGGACGACACATTGCCGGTTCGGTTCCTCACTATGCCTCGCCCTACTGGCAGTGCGGCCGGAGTGCTCCCCGATCTCGAGGCCATGTTGCCGCGTTACTATGCTTTGCGAGGGTGGGACGAACAGGGATGCCCCACCCGAGAGCTGCTCGAATGACGTTCGTCAGAAGTTACTATTCAGGCCGACGGTTGAAACCGCGCCTTAGGAGCTAAAGCTGGCTGTCCACCTGCGTAGACAGGCGCTCCCACGCAGGTGGACGCTTAGCTGCAAGCTCCCCAGAGGCGATTTCAATCGCTAACAGGAGTAGCCTGAGTAGTAGTTACCATCAGCACACCATCGCAAGGAGATCCAATGAACCCAATAGACATTATTGCCAAAAAACGAGATGGTCAGGAACTGACCCGCGAGGAGATTGAGTTCTTCGTTCAGGGCTATACCCGTGGGGAGATCGCTGACTACCAGGCCAGCGCCTGGTTGATGGCCGTCTATCTGAACGGGATGACCGAACGCGAAACCTACGACTTGACGGTGGCGATGGCTCGATCCGGCACCACCCTTGACTTGAAGGAGATCGTTCCGTTCTCCGTGGACAAACACTCCACCGGCGGGGTGGGGGACAAGGTCAGCCTGGTCGTGGCACCCATCGTGGCTGCATGCGGCGTTCCGGTCGCCAAGATGACTGGTCGTGGATTGGGGTTCAGCGGCGGCACGATTGACAAGTTGGAATCCATCCCTGGTTATCGTACTGATTTGAGCGAATCCGAATTTAAGGCTCAATTGCGGAAGATCGGCATCGTATTGACCGGCCAGAGCGTAGATTTGGCGCCCGCCGACAGAAAACTGTACGCTCTCCGTGATGTGACCGCTACCGTCGAGTCCACCCCCTTGATTGTCAGTTCCATTATGAGCAAGAAGCTGGCCTCCGGCGCTGACGCAATCGTGTTAGACGTCAAGGTCGGACGAGGGGCGTTTATGAAGACGTTGGAGCAGGCGGAGGAACTGGCCCACGCTATGGTGCACCTGGGTAGACAGGCCGGCCGTCGGATAACAGCGCTGATCTCCGATATGAATCAACCCCTCGGCTGGGCTGTGGGGAATGCGCTCGAAGTGCGCGAGGCCATCAACACGCTGCACGAGGGCGGTCCGGCGGACTTCCGGGGGCACTGTGTGGTCGTGGCGGCCGAGATGTTGGTGTTGGCCGGCAAGGCGCAGGATACCAGTGAGGCCCTCACGCTGGCGATGGAGACCCTTTCATCGGGATTGGCCTGGCAAAAATTCCGGGAGTTGGTGGAGGCTCAGGGCGGCGACGTGCGGTACATCGAAGACTCCGACCGCCTTCCCCAGGCACGGTTGATCAAGCCGGTACCGGCCCCTCGGAGCGGATACCTGGCAGCTCTGGATGCAGCCGAGGTCGGTATGGCGGTTGTGGACCTGGGCGGTGGTCGCCTTCGGAAAGGGGATCCCATTGATCACGGAGTGGGGATCATCGTACACTACAAGGTAGGTGAACTGGTGCAAAAGGATACCCCTTTGTTCACCATCTACGCCAACCAGCGGGAACGGCTCGAAGCCGCGGAAGCGCGGGTCCTCGCAGCACACACGTTCAGCGATACGCCTGTTCCTCGCCTTCCGCTGTTCTACAAATGCATCGCTCAGTAGGAAGCGAGGAAGCGCCCTCTTGTTTAATCTGGGGTTTCACTACCCGACATCTGAACGCAGATGACGCAGATCCACCGCAGATTGACGCTGATTTGACCGGATTCGTATCGCTTCGCGCCGAAAACCCAAGAAAATCCGTGTTTTTCTGCGTTAATCTGCGTCCCAGAGAATCTGGCTGCTGTTGCTGCGAGTGGCACTCAACAATGTCAACAACAGGCCGATGACCGCCACCCCACTCAATTCGAGGCCGACGAGGAGCGAAAGTGGGCGAAAGGTCAAGGTGATGTGCTGCACACCTGGCCCCACCGGGACGGCTCGGAAAAGGAGGTCCGCCCGGTAGATCGGTACCGGGCGGCCATTTGCTAATGCTTGCCAGCCGGGATACCAGGCATCGGTCAATAAGAGGATCGCCGGCTCCTGGCTGTTCACTTCGATCTCGATCTGTTCCGCTGTATAGCGCCTAATCTGTACGCGCCCCCCTTCTTCTTCCTCGCTCGGTGGCGATTTGGCCTCTATTGCCGCGGCGATATTCGCAATGTGCTCCGCATCGCCCACCAGGATGGCCTCTGTGGCCGGGTCGAAATCGGGAGCTTGCATACGTTCCAGGATTTCCCGATCTGTGGTTTCCTGCGTCACCTCCGTCACCCGGTCGAGGGGCACGAGGAATGCCCGTGGGAGCGCGTCCAGGTTCTGGTAGATTTTGACGTCCCCGGAGTGCACCTGCCGGTAGCGCCCTTGGTTGGATAGCACCAATGCCTGGAAACTGCCGGTGCGCTCGTCTATCAGGCTCACCCCTCGCACGACCCATGTGCCCGTCACCAGGGAGGCCTGCACCTGGATCGTGGTGGGCGTGGCCGGTTCATCCCATTGCATACGGGTGACGTAATCGTTCCCTTCCGGTTGACCGGACCAGAAGTGCCCTCCGACGACAGCTTGGGCGTGGTGAACCTCCGGCCCGTATATCCCCTCGGCTGTCTGCTGACCGGCTCGCACCACGAACGTGTGCCTTTCTCCTCCCGTGAAGCCGATCTCCACTCGTCCAACCGGCGCTCCATCGGGCAACGTCTCCCCTCCATCCAGGTATGAGACGATCCCCAGGGCCGTGGCCTCGAAGTGGGGCACATACGCCACACTGGCCGCCTCCCCCGCCGTCAAGCGGGCGGTGAATTGGAGATCGTAGAACACATCGTCCAGCCAAGCGTCATGCAGCTTGTCGGTGATCAGGTATTGGACACCCAGCAAATTCAGCCATCGCCCTTCGGGAATCGCGGTTAGATTCTCCCGCAATCGGCCATCCATAGAGACGGAAGTGGGCGTAGTGGACGTTGCCGGCGGCAGGAGCAGGCGCTGGAGTGTCACGTATCGCGCCAGAGGCAGCACGCCGCCGTCATACCCGTCTACGGCCGGGACGCGGAAGGCCAGCGGGAGGTTCGGCGTGAGTACTTCCTTCTGCTTGGTGGCCACGATGTACTCGTAGAGGGCCGCATCCGAGAGTTGGGGACCATAGGCGATCTCGATCTCGGCCAGGTCGCCGGGGTCGAATGTGATGTCCGAAAAGCTAAGGAGCCGGCCGGCCGGTGTTCCCTCGTGTTCGGTGGTTGCCAGCAGGTGCGCGATGGCCGGCCGCAGGGAGGTGAACGCTTGGGGCGCTGTCGCCTGGGAATGGGGGAGCGTTGTACTGGCCGCCACCAATTCCGCCACCAACGCCGCTAGAGCGACCACCTGGATGATCTGGCCGATGCGACCGACCGAACTGCCTCGTTGGAGCAGCCTCACCATTCCCACACACCCCAGGCTGACCGCCCCCCAGATGGCGATTGTCTGCCAGGGAATCCCCCTTGTCCCGACGTATGCCCAGGCCATCAGCACCAACAGACCGGCCAGCAGGCCGAACGGACCGGCCAGGCGGGCGCGTATGCAGCCGGTTGGGCGGGCAAAAGAGAGCATACTGTCCACCCCTTGCCCGATCAGGCCGGCCATCCCGATCCCATAGAGTGCCAGCCAGCGGGCAGGAACGCGAAAGTGGGCAAACCCCGGCACATACCGGGCCAACACCAGGTAGATAGGATTGTAGAACCCCAGCGAGAGGGATAGCCCTATCCCGATCAACAATCCGATGGCCCGGCGACGGGCAACGGGAGAGCGGCTATTGCCCGCTCCCAGCCATGCCAAGGCCAGGCCCACAATACCCACATACGCCACGTACTCGATCTGCTCTGGCGGGACAGGAGTCGTATACCCCGGCAGAAGGGCGCGGGCCACATAGAGTGGAGAGAGGGAAAACGAGACCCGTTCGTTGAACGGCAGCCCTCCCGCGCGGATGGAGAGCCGCGAAAGTTCCCAGGTGGGGACCACCTGAACGGCGGCCAACATCCCCCCCAAGGAGATGGTCATTAGCAAGCGGCTTGCGGGCCGGGTGAACATGAGCAGCCGCTCTCGACGGCGTTGATGTTGCCGGATGGCCTGCCAGGCGATTGGCCCCAATCCGTAGATTGCTGCTCCGACCAACGAGATGAAAGCCGTCTGGGTATGGCCTGCCAACAACACCAGTCCTACTACCAAGGACAATCCGGCTACCGTCCGGCCCTTTGCCCCGGCCACACACCGATCGGTGAGCGACAGCATCAGCGGCAACCAGGCCAGGCCCTGCAACTGATTGACGTGTTCCACCTGTGCGCCCAGGTATCCCCCCAGTCCCCAGGCAAGCCCTACAGCGGCTCCACCGAACCGACTCAATCGGAGCGAGGATCGGCCCCACAGATAACCACCTGCAGTCGCCAGCCAGAGGTGGAGTACCAGCGTCCAGTGGAGCGAACGATGAGCAGGCATCAACCACCACAGTGGCCAGTTGAGGGGATAGAAAACGCCCGCCTGGCTGTTGGCCAGGAAGGGCGCTCCCATAAACAGATAAGGGTTCCACAGCGGCAACCGGCCGGCCTGGATGGCACGGGTCGCCTCGGCCCAATAGGGATAGAAATACGTGAAGAGATCGCCGCCGGCGAGCACACGTCCCGCCACCGAGATACGCCAGAAAGCGATTAGCACCGCTCCCCCCAACGACAGGATCAGTACCACGTCCGGCCCATATCGGCGGATAGGGATCGAAAATCGGTGGGTTGTTCCTGGATTGATCATCGCGTCCTTACGTACTTAACGTACTTACAATGCTCGGATACGGTACACGACGAATGAGGGCGACCCGTCCCGTCGGTAGGCGATCTGCACCGGCGACAGCCGGTAGCCGACGGTGCGCAGGGCCTGTGCCACCCGAGCCGACGATTCCCAGGAGGGGAACGTGATGTAACGCTCCCCCACAGCGCCGAACGTCTGCACGTCGTGGGCCAGCCAGCTCGGTGTGGGCCAATAGGCGATGTAGACAGGGGCATCGAACAGATAGTAGCTGTAGTGCCATCCCAGCCAGTGCTGGTAGACTACCGAGCCGGTCGGTAGATGGGATAAGAAATCGGCCACTCGATCAATCCCATCGTATGCCCAGTGATCTCCCCCAACGGGGTAGCGACTGTGAGCGCCGTTCCACGCTGGGCCGATCAACGCCAGCATCAACAACAGCGGGCAGACCCAGGATGGCAGGCGGCGCAAGATGGCAACTCGCAGGGCGGCAACAAGGATGGAAAGCCAGCGGCTCGTCGCCACCGCCACGACCGGCAACAATGGCAACAGATACCGATCCCAAACCGGGAAGGCTACCAACCAATGGAAGAGCCAATACACGACGCAAAAGAAGGCTACTGTCAGATCGTACCAGGAGCCGAGCACGTCGCGTTTCCAGCGAGCCAGCCCGACCAGCATTGGCAGAGCCAGCATTGTCCCTATGTTCAGAGCGGGGGCGGCATAGAAGTAGCGTGCCCACCGTTGCCAGGCTCGTCCCCGGTCCCACAACTCGTGGGGCCAGATCAAGCGCAGTCCCCCATAGCCCGTCACTCCCGTTTGCCAGAAGCTCTCCGCCCCTGCCTGCACGCGCAGGAAATCCCAGCCTGCTACACAGGCTCCGACCACGCTCAACGCTCCGATGGTTGCTCCGAATCGCTCTTTCCGGCTCCACAGGAGTAACATCACCAGTGGCGCCCACACTACTCCGGTCTGCTTGGTGGCGCAGGAGAGGCCGAGCCACAGACCGGCCCAACCGGCTCGACGACGGATGGCCGCTACACAGGCTGCTACCCCCAGCGCTACCATCGGCGGATCGGTGAAGGCCGTCGCGGAAAAGAGGATCACGAATGGGGAAAGCGCCACAATGGCCCCTGCCCCGATGGCCGACCACCGATCACGATACATCCCCCGCGCCAATGCAGCCACCAGGGGGACCAACAACAGGCCGGCGCTCAGTCCTACCCATCGCACGGCCAACTCGTGGGCGCCGAAGCAGATTTGCGTCAGGGCGGTCAAATACGGCATTACAGGTGGTTTGTACACCGGGACCGTCGTCAGCCACACGTCCTGTCCCCGTCCGATCAACAACCCCCAATAGCCATACAGGGCCTCGTCAGCGTGGAGACGGTTGACGAGGGCCGGCGGCAGACGGAGGCCCCAGGCCGCCAGGATCAGAGCGCACAATGCCCAATGCGTCCATCCCCACGTCCGTCGGTGGGGGCGATGCTGTTTCATTCTCCCTGCCTCGTTACCGGTATCTTTCACTACCCGATATATTGGTCGGTAACCCTCCCGCAGGTTTGATGCACGTGTATAGCCCCACATCAGGGCGTAAAATGTCCCCCAACCGCTTCTGAACCTGCGGGAGGGTCAAAATGTCGGGTAGTGAGCCGGTATCTCATTGCATCTCATTGCCGAAAGAAGCGGTATTTGAGCAGCGTCCACAGGACGGTCAAGCCATCGCGCCAACTGATCTTCTTCCCTTCCTCGAACTCCCGCCCGGTGTACGAGATAGGAACTTCGTAGATCCGGTACCCCCGGTTGAGAATCTGGGCCGTGATTTCCGGGTCGAATCCCCAACCGAGGGCCTGGAGTTGGAGTTGGTCAGCTACTTGACGAGTGAAGACCTTGTAGCCGGTCTCCATATCGGTCAGGATTGTATTGTACAAGATGTTGGTCACCAGTGTCAGGAAACGATTGCCGAGCATGTGCCAAAAGAACATTGCCTTGGTCGGTCCGCCGCGAAAGCGGGAACCGTATACTACGTGTGCACGGCCTTCGGTGATAGGCTGTAACAGTGATGGATAGTCCCGTGGGTCGTACTCCAGATCGGCGTCCTGGATCAGGAGGATATCGCCGGTGGCATGCTGTAACCCGGTGCGCACCGCCCCGCCCTTCCCCTGGTTCTGTTCGTGGAAGATCACGATGATGTCTGGTTCGTCCGAGAGCGTACGCAAAATGTCGCGAGTGCCATCGGTCGAGCCATCGTCTACGATCACCACTTCGCGTTCGAAGCGAACATGCGTGCCGTTTTGCGGCCCGTATCCAACCGGCACCGCCAGATCCACCGCCCGGACGCGCCGCACGATCTCGGCGATGGTTTCCACCTCGTTGTAGACTGGCATAATCACGGAGAGTTTCATTATCACCTCCTGATCCGATGGGGGCATTATAGCCGAGGGAAGCAGAGAGGGCAAGCAGAAAACGTTGGCGGTCGCCCCGCCTGCTCATTCAGGTGAGGGGAGAAGTAAAGCCCAGAGGAAGTCGCTTGCATCTCGGACGGTATCTGGCTCAATCATCTGGCTCAATCGCCGGACGGGAGTGGAATCAGGATGTGCGGGTTCAGGATGCAATATGGATCCAGGGTGCGTTTGACGGTGTGCATGATTTGGATGCCCAAGGGGCCGATCTTGTCCTTCAGCCAGGGAATGTGGTCTTGCCCAATGCCGCGATGATTGGTCAGTGTGCCGCCGGCGGCAATGATGGCGTCGGTGGCGGCCCGCTTGATCTCCTGCCACTGGGCTTGCCGTGCCAGGGGGTCGGCGTCTGGGATCTGTCGTGCCAGTAAGGTAGCAGACAGAGAGGCGCCGTGTGGGCTGGCGTGGGAGATGTGTGTCATCACGTGCCCTGGGCCGCCATCGGTAGCAACAATTGCGCCTTCGATGGCCCCGATCATCGCTTGGTAGATCGTCATCAATCGCGACCACGGGGCAGTCGTTTCCATCGTATCCACCAGGATGCCGTGACCGATGAGTGTGTCGCGTAAGTATGGTTGAGTATACCGGTCACGCATCCACGACCGTCCTACGGATCGCCCCAGGGAACGCCCGCTATAGGTACGGCAGATGGCAAGCGCCACCCGCCATTGGCGGGCGATTTCCTCCATTTCCCCCTCGAACCCCAGGAGCATCAGGCTGCTGCCGGAGAGTAAATCGAATCCCTGATAGCGGAGATAGCCACCCACGAGCTGTTCCGTCACGCGGCGCAGGCCCCGCTGTTCGTGTTCCATCACGGCGCGGGCAGCTGTTTCGGCAGGATCGGAAAGATGCACGATGGCCGGGTGGAGCGTCGTGGACTGCATTATCTCCTGGCAGGCTGCCAGTCCATCTTCCAGGGTGGGGAACAGGATTCCCCTATAGTCACGAGCAGCCGGCTGGGGATGGATGCGCATCGTCGCCTCGGTGATGACGCCATAGATTCCCTCAGAGCCGATCATCAACTCCAGGATGCCGGGGCCAGCAGCGTGTGCTGGTGCATCACACGTTTCAATGATCCCGACCGGAGTGACAAGACGCACAGCCTGTGTCATATGCTCGATTGTGCCGTAGCCGACGGAATTTTGTCCGGCCGAGCGGGTGGCGATCCAACCCCCCAGGGTGGAAAACTCGAAGGATTGGGGAAAGTGTCCCAGGGTGAAGCCCTGGGCATTGAGTTGTGCCTCGACCTCCGGGCCGGTGGCACCGGCCTGGATACGTGCGGTGCGTGAGATTGGGTCTATCGAGAGTACCCGGTCGAGAGAGGCCAGGTCGAGGGTCAGCACAGGGCGGTCGTCGTCGGCCGGTGGTTCGACGCTCCCCAATACGGAGCTACCCCCGCCGAACGGTATGATGATGATGTCCCGATCGGCGGCCCAGGCGACCACGGCAGCGATCTCACGCTGGTTAGTTGGGTAGACCACCACGTCGGGGGGATGTGGAACGTAGCCGGCTCGAATGCGGATCAGGTCTCGATAAGATTTGCCATAGGCATGTTCGATGCGACACCGCTGGTCTGTCCGAACTGCCTTGTCTCCAACCAACCTACGTAATGAGTGCAACACTGGGTCGTCCATCCGGCAGGGACGCAGCGCGATATCCTCCCAGGGGATCGGGGGCGTTTCATACGCGATGGCCTCGTCTGATAGTTGGAGCCACTTTTGGAGTGTAGGCCAGAAGGCCGGCTGCTTTTCCAAAGAATAGTCCCGATCCAGTGTGCCCCAGCCCCACCATCGCAGGTTTGGAATGTCCATACAGTTTTGACCTCTCGACTAGTTGAGTTTGGCTCTACACGGATTCGAGGGATAGGGACGAGCCTCCCGCAGGATGAGAACGCCTGATCCCTGGTAAACTGCCCCGTTGGCCGCGGTTTCTGTGTCGGCCAAGCTTGTATGGACCTGCGGGAGGGCTGGTTTAGAATCCCCATTCCGGCGGCCAGCGGCGGATGAATCCCGCCGCCTGGGGACGGTAGATGAGGGCATTGCCCTCATCTACCGTGATACCCTGAACGCAACGAGACCGTTGGCCTCTTGCCCTAAACATTGGGCGAAGGTCTCTGACCGAACCCCCCTCGGTCTGGAGACCTCGGCGAACGGAAACAGTTTATTTTCGAGGCAGGACGACGCGGGTTACCGTGTAGGAATCTGACGTCTCCGCCACCGGAGAGCCTGTATCCGCCATCGTTACTTCCGCTGTCCTCAAGACGAGGGCGCTGTGCTGCCACGTCGCGTTCCATTCCCATGGGCCGCCGCTCACATATCCACACCCCGAGATGTAGAAGTTGCTCAAGCCATCTTGTCCACTGGCATTTGTGGAGGTATTGAAAGTTCCGCTGGCATAGAAGGAACCACTGAAGGAGAATTGATTGTTGGAGATCGGTTCCTGTGGCTGGTGTGTGATTTTGTAAGTGCCGCAGTTCGATACAGAGACATATACAGCAAAATCATCTACGTAGGCTCGGTCCGTGGTCACGTAAAACTCCTCATACGTGGACTTCCAAAAGCCGGGGGTTGGGCCGGTGGCAATTTGCACCACCACTTGCTTTTGGCTGCTCCAGGGGCCGGCCCCGTAACTGTTTCTGCCGCGCACCCGGTAGGTATACGTTCCATTGCTCCTGTTGGAGAAGCTCCGGGATGTATTGGCGTAGGCTGTGAAGATAACCGTGCCGTTCTCCTCGATATCGTACGAGGTGGGCGTCGGGCCGGACCCGGCCGACCAATTCAGCGTGTAACTTCCATCCGTAGATGGATTGGGTGTGATGTTGTTCAGGGTCGGCGCCATTGGAATTGGCGGCCAATTCCGGGACACCACCGGCAAGTAGACGGAGACCTCCCCCACCAGGACGCTGCTCTTGTTGTTGGTAGGTGTGAGATCGTTGGGATCGTAAATGAAGGCTCGATTGACGAAGGAGAAATCGCTCTCCAGAGATGGGGAGATCCACCCGTAGATGGTGATGACGCCGCTTTCGCCGGGGCTTAGCTCTTCGACATTCCAGGTGTAAGAGAGCAATGTCCCCGACGTTATGGACAAGTCACTGGCGTAGGTAGAAGTCAATACCTCGGCTGGCAGATCGTCTGTGACAACTACCTGAGAGGCCGCCAGGTTGCCGCTATTGGCAATGGCGAGGGTAAAAGTGATGCGATCACCGGGCGCAAAGTTGTCACCGATAACGTTCTTCTGGATGCTGACGTCTGGTGCGGGTGGCGCCGTCACGGTGAAGCCGTTGGTGAGGGTGTCGCTTTGGTCATCCGGGTTGGTGACTACCACGTTCCACGCCCCCGTTGCCGCGCCGGTCAGGTTGAAATCGCACGTGATCTGAGTGGCGCTGACGACCACCACGCTGGTGCCCTGGATATCGGTCTCTCCCGTCTTGGTCAGCTTGACCGTCGCGCCGTTTTGAAAGTCGGTGCCGGCGATGCTGACAGACACGCTGCCGGTGTTTTGGCCGCTGGCCGGAGTAATGGAGGTCACCGAGGGGGGCGGCGTAGGCTCCTCGGTCGTCCAGCCGACGTCTTCGAGGACGCCCATTGCGACCGGCCCTGGATTGTGATTCGACTCTCCCTTGGCCAGGGAATACGTCATCAGCGCGTTTTCGGTTCCGTTGAAGACCTCATCCAGATGAGAGTAGCTGGATCCACTTTCCCAGGGGGAGGGAGAGTACAGTTGCACCCGCCCCCCCCCATTGGCTGCATTGGCGTTGGGACCATCGAACCAGATGTCGCCGCTGGTGAGCGCGTTCGCCAGTGCCAGCGAAGGGTTGGGGTAGATCGCGGTATTGATGAGAGCGTTGCCGCTTCCGTCTTCGGTGAAGCGGTCGTAGCTGATGGGATAACCGGTGCCGCCGCCCCAGCTTCCTTGGCCACCGCTTACATTCATCGAACCGCTGAATCCCAATCCGTGGGCGATCTCATGGAGCACTACGCTGGAGAAGTCGTACTGCGTGCCGGGAGTATTGCCGTCGGTGCCGAAGTACCATTGGTTGCTGTCTTGGAAGTCCTTATTGTATGCCAGGTGCATTTCGGCGTCCGAGCCGTTGAGGTCGCTGCCGCTCAGGGCGTTAGCCAGCGCGACCGGATACCATGTATCGGTCTGTGGTGCGTTGGTGAAGTTGCGGTAGTAATTGTCGGCTCCCCCGTAGCCTAACACACCACTCTCCAGGTCCGCCCAACAGGCGTTGATCACGATGGTGACCGAGGAGTTGATCAACGTCTCCCAGATGTCGGCGGCATACGAAAAGGCCGTTTGGGCCTGGGTAGGCCAGGTCAGGCAGGGGGTGCCGAAGGCATCCGTGGACCCGTTGGGTAGGTAGTTGACGGTGATGGTGGCGCTTTGGATGCGCACCGGTCCCAGGGCGCTGGCAGGGGGTGGCGTGCGGTGGAAGTCAACGTAGGGGGCGGCGCGGAGGATCACCGGTGCGCCGGGGACTTGTTCGACCGGGGGGGGGCTGTCTGCTGTCACTGCCAGGCTGGGCACCCCGGCTAATAGAACCAGACTAAAAACAAGCAGGATACTGAGGGTTAGCGACTGTTTGTGCATTTTAATTTCCTCCTTTCGAGAGGTGAAGCTGGAGTTGATTGAGATCGGTTCCATCTAAATCTAATGGGTGTGTTTCAACTGAGTTGGAGACTCTCCCGCAGGTTGAACTCAAAGGCGATTTATGCGCGGATTTGCCTTCAAAAACCG
>CAZXVB010000037.1:0-1308 GCA_964643875.1 uncultured Anaerolineales bacterium
GCCGGAGATCCTCTTTTTGGATGAGCCGTTCGAGGGAATTGACCCCATTTCTACTCGGGCTATCAAAGAAGTCCTACGGGATATGGTGGAGCGACGCGGGACGACAGTTTTCTTTTCCACCCACGTGATGGAACTGGCCGAACGGTTCTGCGATCAGGTAGCCATCATCAACAAAGGCCAATTGGCAGGACAGGGGCCTATCCCCGATTTGCGGGCGCAAGCGGGTCTGTCCTCCGATGCCTCCCTGGAAGATGTCTTCATCCACACGGTGGGCGCGGAAACGGAAGATCAGACCCTGCTTGGATGGTTGACAGGAGAATAATAGAGCGATGATTGCCGAGTTGGGCACACTCTTCTGGTTACAGTGGAAGTTGACGTTGGCGATGTTCCGCAGTCACCGGATGGGCGCACGGTGGCGAGCAGTGGAATTTTTGCTGCGTATCGTCTCGCTCGTTTTCTCGCTCCCGTTGATCCTGGCACTGGCGACCGGCCTGGCGATTGTGCTGATTATGCTTTCGCCAACCGCCGCATATGAATTGACGATGCTGATCAACTGTGGCATTTTCTTCCTCTGGCTGTTGTTGCCTGCCTCGTATAGCTCGCAAATTGTCGAGCGATTCGAGATGTCCCGCCTGTTCGTGTATCCCATTCGCTTTCGAAGCATCATCGTCGGGAGCACGTTGATGGCAACGTTGACGATGACCGGCCTGTGGACGTTGCCGCTGCTGTTGGCGGAGATCGTCGGGCTGGCGTGGCACCGTCCCATAGCGTTGCCATTTGTGTTACTGGGGGCGCTGTCCTTGTTCGTGGTGCTGGCCCTGGCGGGACGCATTATGGATGATCTATTCGACTTGGTAGCAGGGGACCGTCGGCTGCGAGCCTTAATGTTGGCCCTGTTGACCCTGCCGGCTATGACATGTTGGTTGGGACAGTATGCGATCCAGTATTCCACCGACAACTACACCAGCTTACCCTCGATACTTCAAACACCGATGACATCCGAATTGAGGCAATCGTTGGAACCAGCCTTGGCCCAGATGAACGAGCCACATTCTGTGCACGAGTTCTTCGCCGGGGCCAGTAACGCATTGGAGATATTGCGGCTCTCCCGTTGGCTGAAATGGCTGCCGCCCGGCTGGGCTACAGCAGGTATGGGACAAGTGGTCACGGAGAACTGGGGACAGGCACTTCTGTCTCTATGCCTCTCGGTTGTGATCGTGGCTATGCTGTTGTGGATGCATGCGGATATCACCCGCCGGCTGATGGCCGGGGCCGCGCTAACTGTCGGGACAGAACGGGTTCGCAGTC
>CAZXVB010000037.1:1408-13962 GCA_964643875.1 uncultured Anaerolineales bacterium
CTGGTGGTCGTTATGACCGCTATGACCGTCGGCGCAGGGTTGACGGGAAATTACTTCGGTACGATTGACCGGGAAGGGTTCGCTACGTTGGCCCTCTCAACTGTAGACCGACGGTATGTGCTCCTGGCGGCAAATCTGGTGACTTGGCTGTACAGCCTGGGATTGTTTGCCGGGGTCTCATTGGTCGTCACCCTCCTGAGCCGAACCTGGGCTGCCTTTCCCTTTGGAATGTATCTGGGGTTGTGTCTACAGATTGGCGGGGCGCCGGCCTATAACCTGGCGGCTATCATCGGGCCTTATCGCACACAGCTACAATTCAGCGGTGGACGGAAACGCGGAAATTTATGGAGCTTGCTGGCCTGGGCCATTTCTGCTCCCCCCGTCGTCGCGTTGGTTGTGTTGCCCTACGTCCTGTGGCGGCCCGCTCTATTCCTGACGCTCCCGCTGAGCCTCGTCTATTGCCTGGGTGTGTATTTGCTGACACTGAAGCCGCTGGCCCGCCTGCTTCAACGGAGAGAACACACGATTCTTCAGGCCGTCATTGCTGAGGAGTGATTGCCGTTGCCCATTGCCGCCATTGTCATTGCTATTGTCGTAGCCAAGGAGTAATCGCTTGCGTCCACGGGAACGTGTGCGAACAGCGCTGGCCCACCAAGAGCCGGACCGTGTCCCGATAGACCTGGGGGGATCGCCGGTGACCGGTATTAGCGCCAGCACTTACCATCGTCTGCGGGAAGCGTTGGGGATTCAGGGCGACCCAGTGCGAGTGGCGGACATCATCCTGCAATTGGCAGAAGTCGAAGAACCGACCCGGCGACGATTAGGCGTGGACGTGATCGGACTGCCGGTGTGGGAACCGTTGCCCGGCGTTCGTAATACCAGTTGGAAGCCCTGGATATTGCCCGACGGCTCTCCCGCTGTGATCGCGGCCGATTTCGAGCCGGAAGTGACCGAGCGCGGCGACCTGCTCATCCGCGCTGCAGACGGAAGTATCTCCCAATGGATGCCGGCCGGCGCGTCCCATTTCATCCCCCGCGACGCTCCCCTGGCGCAGGCCACCCTGTGCGACCTGGAAACCTTCACCCCGCGCCGTCTGAGCGATGAGGAATTGGACTTTCTCCACCAGGAAGCCCGTCGTCTGCACCGGGAAACCGATTACGCTATTTTCGGCTGGTTTGGTGGGAGCCTGTTCGAGGGGGCACAATTTGCCCGTGGATGGGTCAATCTGATGATGGACCTGAAGCGAAACCCGGATTTCGTCGCCGCTCTGGTGAAAAAACTGGCCGAGGCAGCTTTGACTGATCTGGCCCGTTATCTGGACGCGGTAGGACCTTACGTAGATGTAGTGGGGTTCGGCGACGATTTCGGCACTCAATCCGGCTTGCAGATCAGCCCGACTCTCTACCGTCGCTTCTTCGCGCCGTATCATCGCCAGCTTTACGGGATGGTACACGCCCGCAGCGACGCATTCGTATTCCTGCACAGTTGCGGCTCGGTGTATGCACTGATCCCAGACTTTATAGATATCGGTGTAGACGTGTTGAATCCGGTTCAAACTTCGGCAACGCAGATGGAACCGGCCCGGCTCAAACAGGAGTTCGGAGAACGATTAGCCTTCTGGGGCGGGGGCGCTTGTCCCCAACACATGTTGCCCCGAGGAACACCGGAGGAGGTGGCAGCGGATGTAGAGCAGCGGCTACAGGTCTTTGCTCCGGGGGGAGGATATGTCTTTGCTCCCATCCACGACCTGTTGCCGGACGTGGCACCGCAGAACATCATCGCGATGTACGATACGGCCCGTCACTTCCGGTACAGGTAGTGCTCCACGTTACGACCAACGCAGTTCCAGATGACGCCGACGGGCCTGCTGCAATCGTTCCGGCTGTACCTCGACCCCCAACCCAGCCCCCGTGGGAACCGTCAGCGTCGAATCAGGGTTCAATTCGAAGTTAGGCGTTGCAACATCCATACCTTCCGGGAAATAGCGGACCGAAGCGGAAATGTCGCCCGGCAGGGTGAAACCGGGCAGGGTGGCTACAGCGACATTTGTTGCCCGGCCCACGTTGGTTTCCAACATACCGCCACACCAGACGGGCACAGAGCGGGTGACGCACAAGTCGTGGATCTGCCGAGCTGCACTCAATCCACCTACACGTCCAACCTTGATGTTGATGATCCGACAAGCGCCGATCTCCAGTGCCCAGCGAGCATGTGCCGGCGAGTGAATGCTCTCATCCAGACAGACCGGGGTCCGTAGTTGAGCCTGGAGTCGGGCGTGCTCCACGATGTCGTCATAGTGAAACGGCTGCTCGATCAGGAGCAAATCGAAGGCATCCAACTCCTGAAACAACCGCACGGTTTCCTCGGACAATGAGTAGGCTGAATTCGCATCCACCTGGAGCCACAGGTCGGGCCAACGCTCCCGAACGGCCCGCACGATCTCCACATCCCACCCTGGCTTAATCTTCAACTTGATCCGTCGGTATCCCTCGTAGACGTGTTGGGCGACCCGTGCGAGCAATGCCTCCCGTGTTGGCTCGATACCGACACTCACCCCCACAGGGACGCGATCCCGCACCCCACCCAGCATCTGATGCAAAGAAAGTCCTTGGGCCTTGGCCAATAAATCCCAAACGGCGTTTTCCAGGCCGGCGCGGGCCATTGGATGGCCTCGCACCCGTCGAAAGCGGCGATACACATCGGTCGGTGTGGTGACGTCTAGGCCCAATACAGCCGGGGCGAGGAAATCGCGGAGTATGTGCCAAGCGGTTTCGACGGTTTCGTAGGAGTACCAGGGGCCAGATTCGGCGGTGCACTCGCCCCATCCAGTGAGCCCCTCGCTGTGCACGGCGATGATGAGACTGGCACGGGTAAAAGCCCGGCCAAAGCTAGTCTCGAAGGGGTGCACATACGGTAACTCAATGTGATGAATTTCGATGCACTCGATTCTCATCTAAATGGAAATCAACCTCTCGTCTGTTCCCTGGTCAGTGGAAGCCAGACGGTAAAGGTGGAGCCGGATTTTACCCGACTTTCCACGGCGACCCACCCACCGTGCAACTCGACGATCTCCTTCACGATGGCCAACCCTAGACCCGTCCCGGAAATTTGGAGCGTCCGCGGCCCCGTGCCACGGAAGAAGCGCTCGAAGATGTGGGGCAACTCTTCCTCAGAGATACCAAAGCCGGTATCATAGACTGAGATAGTGGCCCAGCGGCGGCCTTCTGCTTGCGCCACACCGGTTTTGACAACTACGTAACCACCGGCCGGTGTATATCGAATTGCGTTTTCGACCAGGTTGGTGAGTACTTGAACAATCCGATCCGGATCCACCAATGCCACCGGGCCTGGTTCTACTGGTTGGGCTTCCAGACGGATATGGTGATTGTTGGCCAGAGCGCGTTGATTGTCCAGTGTAACGCGAACCAACTCGTTGAGCGGTGTAGGAATCAAATGGATTTCCATACGGCCGGCGTCTATGCGCGAGATCTGGAGAATATCCTCCACCAGATGGGCTTGGCGGTCGGCCTCTTTTGCCAAGGCCTGGAGATACTCATTCCACCGATCGTCGTGCGGGGGAACCCGTTGCAGCAGCGCCGCATACAACTTGACGGTAGTGACCGGTGTGCGCAGCTCATGAGATACATTGGCCACGAAACGGTTTTTCACTCGTTCGACGGCTTTGAAGTGAGTAATATCGTGGATCACGACGACAGCGGCAGCGGCGTCACCGGAGATGCGAGCTGCTTTGATCTCCAAGGCGAGGCCGGTCAATTCCAGAAAGGTGGTCTTCTGGGGCATCCTATCGCTTTTCTGGGTCATCTGATGAGCCTGACGAATCGCGTCCCGCAATTGCTGAGCATCCGCCGGGGAAAGAGTTTGTGTCAGCCACATACGGGCAACGGGATTGGCTTGCACGATCTCCCCATATTCGTCTGTTACCACGATCCCATCCGTTGCACTGTTGAGAATGGCATCCAGTCGAGCATATTGTTCCTGGAGCTGGGCAGTGCGCTCTTGTACCCGGCTTTCCAGTTGTTCAGCATAATCGCGCACCTGACGATATAGTTGGGCATTGGTGATGGCGATCGCCGCTTGGCTGGACAAAAGTTCCAGCAGGCGCACTTCTTCATCGCTGAAGGTATGGGGATAAAGATAGGCAATCGTAAAGACCCCCACAACCCGATCGGCCTCCTTGAGGGGAAATCCGGCGATGGCCTCAATCTCCCACTGCTGTGTCTCTGGAGTTGTGAAAAAGGGGTGATGACGAGCATCGCTGATGATGATGGGCTGCGCTCGACGGGCTACGTTCGCCGTCAGGCCGTCCTGGCGAGGCGTATGGACGGTTGGATCTGTGTGCCCTTCAGCCCACTTGGCCGTGCCAAAAGTAAAGCTCTCGCTCTCCTCGTTATAGAGGAAGATGTAGCAATCACTGGCGCCGGTCAACGACAGGGTATTGGTCGTGATCGTCTCCAGGACAGTGGCAAGCTCCAGAGTCGAGGTGACTTGCAGACTAATGGCCTGTAGAGCCTCCAGTTCGGCCACTCGCTGACGGATTTCACTGAAAAGGCGAGCGTTGCGGATCGCAATGGCCGCTTGGTTGGCAAATAGTTCGGCTAATTGGCTATCCTGTTCGTCGAAAGGCCGTGGATGGTTAATTGCATCGAAACAGAGCACTCCGATTACCTGTGTGTTATCCTTGAGGGGAATACCCACGCTGGTGACGATACCCTCATTCTCCCACATTGGGGAACGTCCAGACCATTCCGAGTAGTTCTCAACGATGATCATCTCTCCCCGTTGGAACACGCGCCCCGCTGTCCCTTTGCCGATGGGCATATGGCTTCCTACGTAACTCCGGCTGTATCCATAGTCCGTAGCCACATGGATATCCTTCGATTTTTCGTCGGCCACATAAATACACCCGGCCTTGATATCCAACAAGCGGCAGCCACGCCGGACGATTTCCTGAAGCAATTCATCTAACTCGAGTTGCGCGGTGATGGCCAATGAGACAGCGTGCAAGGCTTCCAACTGAGCCGTGCGCCGTTGAATCTCCACTTCTGCCCGTTTCCGCTCAGTTGTGTCCCGCCCAATCCCTCGAAATCCGATCGGCTCTCCGTCCGTGTCCCGAATCAGAGAAACCATCGTCTCCACGAAGCACCGTGTGCCATCCCTACGGATCAGTTCCCAGGTCACCGGTGGGGATGGGTTCCCGGTACGGTAGACCGTGTTGAAAATTCTGTAGATATGGCGAGCGGTCGCCTCGTCCATATACTCCCGGTTATTGACCCCCATCAACTCATCTGGAGCATATCCCAGGATCTCACACGTCGCATCGTTATAGAAGGTAAAGTTGCCCTGTAAGTCTACCTCGAAGTAACCATCTTCGATGTTCTCCAGGATGGTGCGATACTTCTCCTCGCTGGCCTGCAAGGCGGCCTGGCGGGTTTGGATGGCTTGACGCATCCGCTCGAAACTGTCTGCCAGATTGGCAATCTCATAGACAGCCTCTGTGGAGATTTCGTGCCCATCGGCGCCAAGTGGCGAATCATAACGCCCCTCTGCCAACACATCAGCATGGAGACTAAGTCGTGTGAGAGGCAGAGTAACGTGGCGGTTGATCTGATCTTGCAGACTCAACAACCAGGTGAACCATACGATGATAACCAAGACAAAGATAGGCAGCACAATCTTCAGGTACGGCCCATACACATCCATTAACCGTTCCTGCACGATGATGATCCATCCACAGTCGGGGATCGAGAGCGCGCTGCCCAGCATCGGGCCACCAGTCGTAGTGTAAATCTCGCTTGTGGGGTCAAAGGCTCCGGATCGAAAGATGGGCAAGTTGTTTATAAGGGTCCGCTGGGCCACCAATTCCCATTGCGGATGAGCCAATAGGGTGCCATTTTGATCGGCGATCATAATGGTATGGTTGCTGTCCGTCGTGATCAGATTAGAAGCCACGGCCTCCTGTAACGTATTCAAATTGAGCGCCCCAACCAGGGCACCTCCATCGGCCAGGGGCCATGCCAGATAGACAGTCGGCTGACCCGTACGCAGCGAGATAAACGGAGAGGACATAAGTGGCTGTTGCTGCTCCAGTAATTGCTGGAAATAAGGCTGTCGTGAAAGGTCCAAGCCCTGGTAGGTAGGAGCTTCTGGAACGACCAAGGTAACAACCCCTTCCGCGTCCAGCCGATATAAAGAGTCGAAATGATGCCGGGTTGCCTGGAGAGATTCCAGGTACGTCATTAGGTCTTCCGGCGCAGAGTGGTCGGCAATATGAGTCGCTAACTCCAGCATCTGGTTAGCATGCTCGATGTAATCGGTGGCAATTTGGGCCATAGAACGAGCGACCCATAGCTGACGTTGTTCCAGATTTCGGTTGAGCAGCGGGAAGACAAAAACAATAGTCAGGATGATCAACGCCAAAGAAGGGAGGATAATTTGTAACACCAAAATACGCAGCAAGATTTCTCTCAGCGGACGCGGGCAAGATTCACTTTTCACCTTAATTCTCCGTTTCTATTTCCTCCGATTCCAACCTGGTGATCGTAATGAATTTCCCGCCCTGAACAGCAATCAAATAATGCGGTCGAACGCCATTCCCGTATTGGTTGAGTGTAATTGGACCAGTCAGCCCTGGAAAGTCCCGTGTGCTTACCAAAGCCTGCGATAGATTCAATCCTTGTGTTTCGACCTTCTCAAGCGCCTGGGCCAGGACCATCATCGCTTCGTAAGATTGGATGGCCGCAAAGGTCGGCGGTTGGCCAAAGCGTTTCTGATAGCAAGCGACGAACTCTCGGTAAGGCTGTGTTTGAGTGTCTATGTCGAAATGGGTGATCAGCTCGGCCCCTTCAACGGCCCGCCCGCCGATTTGGATCAGTGTATTGGTATGCGCCCAACCGGAAATAAACAAGGGGACCGACCACCCATTGATACGAATATGCTGAGCAATTAACGCTGTGTCGTTGGCCGAAGCAATGATGAACACGCCTTCGGCCCCGGTCGCCTGGAGCTGGGATGCCAGCATGTTCATATTCGGTTCTTGTGACGACGAGAAGGGAACCAAGGCAACCACCTCCCCTCCAAGCGATTGGTACTCTTGGGTAAAAGCCTCGGCCAGGGCCTGTCCAAAGGGGGCGTTGTCATGGTCGTAAACAATGACGATGCGCGTGATGTGACGCTTCCAGGCCCGCCGGGCCAACAATTTCCCCTCTGTAGCGTTAGATGGAATAACGCGGAAAAAGTGATCATTCAGATGATCCAGTGCTGTTGTAGAAGTCGTGGGGCTAATGAGGGGGATACCAGCCTTTTCCACAACTTCCAACGCAGCCATCGTCTGGGAGCTGGTCATATGCCCTATGATCGCCACCACGTTTGCCTCTATCAGCGCCCGGTCAGCGGCCCGTGCCCCCTCCGGTGTGCCCAGATCATCCTGGACCAGCAACTCGACCGGTCGGCCGGCGATGCCACCGGCGGCATTGATCTCGTCCACCGCCATTTGTACTCCGTTCCGTCCCTGTACCCCCAGGTCCGATTGCTTGCCGGTCAGTTGACCGGAGAAACCAATCCGAATTGGTTCCGGATGAGAACATGCCCCCAAAATCAGTATGCAGGCAAGGGCAACGATGAGAACGCCCCGCCCCTTTCTTGAAAAATATTTATTCATCGTTCCCAAAAAAATCCTGCCTGACATATACTCTTAACCACTGGTGATTGTCAGGCAAAGACGCTTATTAAGTTTCTGGCAAGTGTACCTCATTAGGCTAAGTTGTCAACTCTCCGACCGAGGAGAGCACTGAGACAACCGATAAGCACAATCTCCAGCAGTAATGGCAGAACGATCACCAGTGCGACATCCATCCAGAAGCGAATCGGGAAGAGACGAATCAACGTGTCCGATAGGGGAAATATCCAGGTATCCCCCTCGAAAAAAATACGGTGAAAGCCAGTGAAGAAATTCCCCCAACTAAACAGCATCACCGCGCCGACCAGGGTAAGCAAAGCGAAAGTCAGTATGCTGCCGCTGCGTAACGCATACAGGAAACGCTTACCACACCCCAAAAGTCCCAGGACGATGCTGGCTCCTCCGATTATCAATGCCGCCCCCCATCCAGCAGTCATCAGTTGGCGATAGACGGCCTGCACATCGGCCATATGGCGCAATTCACGGGTGTTGAATGCCGGCCCACCGTCCGGCAAGCGCAGGTCGGCCAATAGAGAGATATCGGCTGGCGTCACCAGGTAATCTACACACACCTCTGCCAGCTGGGTGCGTTGGTCCGAGGTCAAACCGTAGGGATCCGGGGGGAAGTTGGGCCTCTGGTACTCCCATTGCACGAACCAATGGCCGGTCGCCAGGCGAATGTTCGCCGCGACCAACACAATCGGGAGCGCCAGCACAATCACCCCGGTCAGCAACCCAATTCCCCATCGCTGGAATGTGGGGTATGATCGTTGGTTAGAGGTAGAATTCATCGCGTAAACTTTCCTTCACGACAACTACACATATAGGTGCGACGCCTGCTGACTGACAAAATGCTACTCATCAGAGAAGCAATGCGTCGCACCTTGTTGCGTTCCCTATTGACTGCTATCTGTTGTCTTACATTCCCAGGAACCGCCGACGCTGCTCTGGG
This sequence comes from uncultured Anaerolineales bacterium, assembly GCA_964643875.1. Classification (GTDB taxonomy): domain Bacteria; phylum Chloroflexota; class Anaerolineae; order B4-G1; family B4-G1; genus CAZXVB01. Next base: position 10,057 of record CAZXVB010000037.1, read on the forward strand.
GTGAGCAAGATGAGGATGTTGGGGATCTCGGCCTGTTTCTCCGGTGGGACACCGTCCAGGAATGCCCGCAGGGCCTGGGCGGCTTCGGCTTTCTGGGGATCGGCTTCCATTTGAGCCAGCAGGTGATCCACCCGCCCGGTCGTCATCGAGGTGAACAGATCGTCTACCGATACACCTAGCCCTTTCAAGGTCTCCGCTGTCTGACGCAAGGAGGCCACCGAAACCCCGCGCTTTTCCAACTCTGGCGCGACGTACTCGTTGAAAAACTTGGCGTCCAGGATGGATTGTCGGCCGGCTTCCACACTCCGCATCTCCTTCCACAAACTACGCCCTTTGACCAACCCCTCAATGATGCTATGGGTCAGCTCCGTGCCTCCCCAGCCAACAATACCAGCCGTCATCATCCAGTCAATCAGCGTCCCCACAGTGAAATTGTCGAAGATACCGCCAATTTGGGCATCGAAGAGCACCCAACCAGGAGATGAAAAAAGCACGTCGAACCCCAACAGGCGGAAGAAGCGCACATTGGTCAATCCTACCGCTACCAATGCGATCGCGGTTCCCAGCCAGTGAGAGCGGAGCTTCTTTTGAGTGATGTATGTGGCGTCCGATGTATTTTCTACACCAGCCATATTGGGCCAGACGTTGGCCTGCTCCCATCGTTCCCATACGACCTCTAACACCCGCTCGACGAACGTCGCGATAGCCAACAACGGTGCCAGGGCGATCCACAAGGCATCAGTCGTATTCTCCTCCTCTTGTAACAGTGGCGATCCCTCTCCGGCAGCCCAGGCCACGGTTGTCATCATCAGCAGGAGCATCAGGCACGTCAGCAATGTCACTACAAACCAATTCCATCGTCTCGTCTGCATCGTCATATCCTCCTTTTACGGTTAAGGTACACCTACTCGGCCTACCTTCCGCAAGTTGCGACGTATCGCCGCGTGGTTTTACGCTCTCGAACTTGCAAGGAGGTAGGCGACAACTCTTCAACCTATAGTGTTATTGTAGCATCATTGGGAGCAACTGAAAAGCAACCTGGAGGCCGACAAGCTCGAGATTTACCCACAACACTCAGCCCCTCCCGCGCCTCTCGAAGACTTGCAACCAGGCCTTGATCTCTTCGTCTGAGGGATAGCGCTCCGGCTTGGCTACGTTTTCTTTCTCCGCAGCTTCCTCTGTGGATTTTCCCCAGGAGGAGCACGGCCGGAGCCGACGGGCAAACACCTCCGAGGGGACCACCCGGCACCCCCGCTGCTCGGCGAACTTGGCCAATTGACGGTCGGAGGTAACGATAGTGATCTCACGAGGGCGACGCGCACGTTGAATCCGTTCCCGTAAGATGCCATCCGCCGTCCGACTAAGGGTGGCAAAGACGACCTGCACCCCTCCGCCGGAAAGCACATCGCAGGGGCCGCCCGGCAAACCGTGATCGAACACAACGGTAAGCCGTTGATGGGTACGAGATGCGTATGCCTGTAGCCGGCGCACTAACAGCCCTTCGTCGTCCGGATCGCTCAAATGGATGTCAGGGAACGCCCCCCGCCCAATCAAATTATGTCCATCCACTAAAATCGGCACAGTGCCTTCGTCTCCAACTTGACTAATCCCAGAAACTGGGTTATCCTATGAATCGCTTGGGGGTGGTTGGGGCCTGGTGGCTCCCCCGGTCTTCAAAACCGGTGGCGGGTCGCGCAGAGCGAGCCGCGGTGGGTTCGACTCCCATCCACTCCCGCTATATTTTACACCCACCAGCCCTTATTGTACAAGCTCTTGTACAGACTCTTGTACAGACTCAGTGTGATGCACCTGATACCCTGATACAATGAAGCTTCGATCTCACCCCTATCTCTGGTTAGCGTTAATGCTACTGTTGACAATATCCATCGGGTTGTGGTTGTATGGTCAATTCCATCCTTCCCCCTCAACCTCTCTCCTTTCCACGCCGGCAGTAGGGCAAACCTCCCCGCTCCCCACACCGACATCTGTAGAAACTGTATCACTCCCTCCAACAACCACCGGCCGACTGGGGGCTGCGTTGTTGTGGGTCTCATTGGGTATCCTGGCAGCACTGCTCCTCACCGTGATGATCGTGCGCCTCTCCCACCACAGTACGTGATGTCCCGTTCCCGCACGGATTCCCGCTCATTCGCCCTTTTGCTGGGGATCATCTGGGTAGCTTTTGCGCTCCGCGCCCTGCCAATCACCACCCAATCCTTCTGGCGTGATGAGACAGATGCCCTGTGCTACGCATTTCAATTCCCTCATTTGCTAGCGCAAGCTGTGCATCCAGACCACCCGCCGGCCCTGGAAACTCCCTGTGCCTGCCCTGCTCTTCCCGTCCCTCCCCCTCCAGACGGGGCTGATCTTCTTCACCGGCTGTTACCCACTCTGCGTGCGATGATCCGTCAGAATGGCCCCCTGTATTTCTTTCTACTGCGGGGGTGGATCTGGATGGCGGGCTGGAGTATGTACGCGCTCCGTTTCTTTTCGCTCGTTTTTGGCGTCTTGATGATACCTCTGGCATACGTGATCGGGCGGCGCTGGTTCGACCGGACGACGGGCATAGTGACAGCTCTGCTGGTCGCCACATCCCCATATCTCATCTGGTACAGTCAAGAAGTTAAGATGTACACGTTGGTGCCGGTGCTGGCCCTGTTGGCCATCTACGGGCTACAGCGGGCGCTCGATGGTCGGCCACTATGGTGGGCGGTACAGATTCTGAGCACGACGCTGGCGTTCTATTCCCATATCCTGGCGGCGCTGCTCATTCCGGTGCAATTTCTCGCTGCCCTGACCTGTTGGCCTCTCACTCACCGCCGATGGCGCGGGGCACTGTTCAGCCTGGTTTGCCTGACCGTGCCGTATCTCCCGATGCTCGTTTGGCAAGCGCGGCAAGTCGTGCAAACCCGACAGACAGGATTCTATCCATATACCCTGGGAGAGATGATACAAGTACTGCTCAATGGCTGGAGTGCGGGAGTCATCGGCTCTGGATGGATCCTGACCGCCGGCCTGATGACGTTTCTGGTCGTCCTGGGCAGCTACTACCGCCTTGCGCTCCCTCCCCTGTCCGGCGCAATCTCGATGGCCAGACGGGGCCTCATCATCTGCGTATGGTGGCTGACGGTTCCCTTGCTGGTCTTGTGGGCAATTTCTCTACGCCAGCCCTTGTTTACCGACCGGTATCTCATCTGGACGGCACCGGCGTTCTACCTGTTGGTGGCCGGCGGGGTGGCGTCTCTATCCCGCCAGCGGCTATGGAGGGAATGGGCGCGGCGCGGCGCGGCACTGTTATTGCTTGGCCTTTTGCTCTCGAACGGCATCCACACGTGGCGACAGGGGGTTACCCCCATCAAGTCTGATTTCCGCGCCGTTGCCTACTATGTGGCCGAGCGATACCGTCCCGACGAACTCATAGTGTTCCAGATTCCCCACGGTCGCTATACCTTCGATTACTACTTCCGCATAGAAATGGGAACGGAACCGGGCCAAGCGCGGTACAATTACCTGTGGGTAGATGGCATCTACACCAATCACCGTGGCCCCGATGGGGGCTATTTGATGAATGAAGATAGTGTCGCCCGCCAGATGGCCACAATGACCGCCGATTACAATGTCGTTTGGTTGATCGCCACCGAGACCGGTATGTGGGATCAACGGGGTCTGGTCAAGAAGTGGCTAGACGTCAACAGCCGCGAAACGCAGGCACAGCATTTCAACCGGGTGGATGTCTACCGCTACACCCTCGCGGTCGGTTCCCCAGACGAGGGATAAACGACACCGTCAGGGATTGAAACAACCGGCACGGGAGCGATTCCCGTGCCGGTTTTGTCTCACCGATGACAACAGTCTCACTACCCGACATTTTGACCCTCCCGCAGGTTCAGAAGCGGTTTGGGGGCA
>CAZXVB010000038.1:0-13431 GCA_964643875.1 uncultured Anaerolineales bacterium
TTTGGATTTGCCAAGAGCCTGTCCGAAAAATCGCTCCCGTAGCCGCGCATCCCTACAGGCAGCGGATGGCCCAGGGATGCCATCCTTCATTACCCGACGCGCTTCTTCTGGGACGCAGATTAACGCAGAAAAACACGGATTTTCCTGGGTTTTCGGCGCGAAGCGATACGAATCCGGTCAAATCAGCGTCAATCTGCGGTGAATCTGCATCATCTGCGTTCAGATGTCGGGTAGTGAATCGCCTCTGGAAGGCTTGCAGCCAAACGTCCACCTGCGTGGACAGCCAGCTTTAGCTCCTCAGGCGCGGTTTCAACCGTCGGCCTGAATAGTAACCATCCGTTCCTGGTTGACATTGCCAGAGGCACGGGGTATCTCACACGGAAGTCCTCTGAATTTTTGGAGTATAGCCGATGGCAATGCCCACGGCCATCATGACATTATCCAAGAACGAATGTACGGAAGGCTGTACCGCCGCATTAAGGGAGCAATGCTTCGATCTAACTCAGGCCATCCCAGATCATTCGTGATTATAGCGTAAGCGCCTCATTTTGTCCAATTGTCGTTTCCACTGTTACTATTCAGGCCTTCACTACCCGACATATTGATCGGTAACCCTCCCGCAGGTTTGAAATTACGTCAGTTGCACGTGTATAGCCCCACATCAGGGCACAAAATGCCCCCAAACCGCATCCGAACCTGCGGGAGGGTCAAAATGTCGGGTAGTGAGACAGAAGTAGCAGTTACCCTTCATCTTGAGAATCTGTGCAAAATGTGGTAAGATTACGCCGCAAAGAGACAAAATGAAAGGCAAAGGAAATATGGAGGCACTTCTTGCTGGTGTCCAGGCATTGAATATCGCTCTCGACAACCGTCACATAGCGACTTTCGAAACCTGTTACCGGGAATTGATGTCCTGGAACAAGCGATTCAACCTGACAGCCATTACAGACCAGGAAGGCGTATTGGTGCGTCATTTTCTGGATTCCCTTTCTTGTCTCAAGATATTGTCCCCTCGAGATCTGGCCGCCGGAGCACGTGTGATTGACGTGGGAACTGGGGCTGGATTCCCCGGCATTCCTATCAAAATCGTCTGTCCGAGGATGCGGTTGACCCTCTTGGAGGCGACGCATAAAAAAGTGCGCTTCTTGAAGCATCTAGTGCAGACGTTGGACCTGCAAAACGTCGAGATCATCCACGGGCGGGCAGAGGAAATAGGCAAAATGACGGCCTATCGGGAACAATACGATTGGGCCGTAGCGCGGGCCGTGGCAGAGATGCCCACTTTGATGGAGTATACCTTACCTTTCGTGAAGATAGGGGGAGCGGTCTTAGCCCAAAAGGGAGAAGGAGCTGCCGCCGAAGTCCACAGCGCCGATACAGCCATCACCACGTTGGGAGGACGAGTCAATCGGTTGATGCCGGTGGAATTGCGCGGGTTGGCCGAAACTCGCTATTTGGTGGTGATAGACAAGGTGGCAGCTACACCGGCCAAGTATCCTCGCCGACCAGGGATGCCCCGCAAGCGACCGCTGATGTGAATACCTCAGACGGGATCGGCCATAGCGGGCCTTCATAAATAAGAAAGGAGTCCATTCAATGAATATTACACAGGATGAAGCTTCTCGTTCGCGCCCTCAAGGGAAGTATTTCGAAGAGTTCACCGTTGGATATACCGTCGAAACGGCCCCCCGCACGATCACCGAGACGGACGTGGTGCTGTTTGCCGGCCTGTCCGGGGACTACAACCAGCTTCACACCGACGTCGAATTCGCCAAAGGAACAATGTTCGGCGAGCGGATCGCCCACGGACTGCTGGGGCTATCGGTCGCCAGCGGCCTGGCTTTCCGACTGGGGTTCATCGAAGGCACTGCTCAAGCGTTCCTGGGGATGGAATGGAAGTTCCGGGCGCCGATCAAGATCGGCGACACCATCCATGCGCGGATCGAAGTCCAGCACAAGAAACCGGTGAAGCGTCTGGGAGGAGGGATCGTGACCTTCAAAGTGGTGCTGCTCAACCAGCGGGACGAAACGGTACAGAAAGGCTCCTGGATGGTGTTGATCAAGAGTCAACCCGCTGAGTGATTGGACTTTGAACAACAAAATCCTCCCGCAGGCTCAACGTAATTTCAGTTTCACTACCCGACACGCTTTTTCTGGGACGCAGATTAACGCAGAAAAACACAGATTTTCTTGGGTTTTCGACGCGAAGCGATACGAATCCGATCAAATCAGCGTCAATCTGCGGTGAATCTGCCTCATCTGCGTTCAGATGTCGGGTAGTGAATTACACCTAAGACACGGTTCGCGGAACAACTTGGAGCAGAAAACAGAACGTTTGAAGTACCGAAGGATTTGCGCCATCGTGCACTGGCGGCTATGAACCGGAGTCTGTACCGCCCTCCGGCGTGGGCGTCGGATTGGTCTCGATGAAGTCGTTGCGGCCATTCTGCACCAGGTTCTGGACGCTGAACTCGGCCACCTGTACATAGTAGGGCGATTCGGATGAACTGACGATGTAGCTGCTTCCGTCCGCCCCCTTGGCCCCCACCGTCACTGTGACCGTGCGACCGTCGCTGGTCTCCAACGTTACCACGGCTTGAGGAGCGTCCATACCGTACTCCGGCTGTTCCATTTTTCCCAGTGGCGTGGTCATATTCAGAGCGGACGCCTGCCGGATCGTCGCCGTGACCCGCGTTTCGGCCAGAGTCTCCCCTTCCTCCAACCCCTCCATTGTCCAATTTTCTCCCTCTTTGATGAAGACAAAGGTCCCCTGCGCGTTCTCCAGTGTCACTCGCGTCAGGTCGGTGAGGGGAATGTTGGTGTAGGCCACGTCAATCCAGGCGTTAGCGGCCGTGTTGGCGTCCCACGTGGTCACCTCATCGGTGAGATACGTCTCGCTCTGTCCGCCTAGCCTGAAGTGGGTCGCCCCGTACCGGGGAGAGGAACCCAGATAGACGATGTACAGATCACCACCCGCCGTCTCCAATTGGATCCGCCGTTGAAAATCGTCGCTGGCGACTTGTAATTGCTTCTGGCTACTCTCAGTGCGGGTAACCAACCGGCCGGTATCCAGCGCCAGGATTTTCTCCAGAAAAGCAGTTACCTTATCCGTTTGCAACGGATAGTCATCCACGTCTGGCAGCACCCACTTGCCAGCCACCTGCCGCAACGTGATGGTATTTTGGTCTGCATCGGTAATCGTGATCGCCGCGATCTGATCAGCGGTCAGGTCGGGGAAGATCAACTCCCCTTCCCCGGCTCCAGACTGGCGGGGCCAGAACAGGAAAATACTCAACAACACTTGAACGACCAGAATAGCGGCTAGAATTCGATGGGTTTGTTTCGTCAGCGCTTTCATTGTTCCCTCTCCTTCCGATGAGACTTCTCGATGGATTCCGGCGGCAACAGTTCCAACGGTTGCTCGTTTCTGCGACGGGCATTCCATACCGCACCCAGCGCCACCAGTGACAACAGAGCTATCACGTAGTTGGCCCCTTCCCAAAACGATTGTTCCCGTTCCGACATCGGGGCCAGCACGCGGGCATAGGAGCCGCGCGCTCGAATCTCCAACAGGTCCGTGTCCTCCGTACACCAGGCGACCGCGTTCTGCATCAACTTGAGGCTATTGAGATACCGGTCTTGCGTCAGGCTGGAAGAGATCTCGAAGACTACATCGTCCACGAACTCAGCGCTACCGATCACCACCAAGCGGGCCGTCTCCGGTGAGGCCTCAATGGTTACCGGCGGCGGTTCCGGCGCTCCCCCGGCTTCCTCCTCGGTCGCACCTTGGTCGGACAAGGCATCAGCCCCGAACGGCGATGGCTTGTCCCTGAAGTAGCTTTCAAAGACCCCCTGGATGGCTACGGCTAAGGGGCGTGAAGCCTGCTCTCCCTCAACGGGGAAGCCCCACTGAGGATAGAGGTCGAAATCAGGTTGGATATTGATGTCTGTCCGAAGCCAGGAATCTGGGCTGGAGCGCAGGACGGTCGTGACCTGGCGATTAGCGTTCTTGTCCTCGTCCACAGTGATCGGCGAGGCCCAGTTCAGGGTGACGGCCGGCAGGTTGGAGACAATGGGGCTGTCGGTCGCCATTCCATCGGCCCGGATGTCCACGAAGAAGGGGTAATCCAGGGCCTGAATCTCCTGTACCTGAAGCCCTCCCACATTGCGGACGGTCTGCACAGGGAACGGCTCGTTCTGGGGGTCCATTACCAGGGATTGTTCAACCTGAATGCCGTAGCTTTGCAACATATCTTGCAAGCCGTTTTCCAGGGGTTTCAGTCCCAAACCACCGGAGAACTGGTCTATGGTGATGGCATAGTTGCCGGCCGCCACGATTACCGCTCCCCCGCGCATCAGGTACTGGTCCACCGCGAAGCGCTCCTTGTCCGTCATTCCCTGAGGCGCAACCACCACCAACACGTCCACATCCACCGGAACGCGGCCGGTGCTCAGGTCTACGGAGCGGACTTCGTATTCCTGACGCAGCGCCTCCTGCAATTGCTCCCAGCTAGAAAGGGGTTGCTGCATCTGACCGAACATATCCTGTGTTGGCTCGGCCGGCGGCGTCCACAGCCCCACTACCTGAAGGAAACCGGTGGAGAGTCGCTTGAGAGCCGATTCGATGGCCGAGCGAACATCGGCCTCCGTCAGGTCACCGCCCGGATACACTACCTGGCTCTGATCACCCACCTGAAGCACCATGTACAGATAATAGCTCTCGCTGGAAAACAGAGAGGCGGCCAGGGGTTGCACCCCATAGAGATCGAACAACTCCTGTCGGCTCACCGGGCTATCCGGCGCGTCCGGGTCCACCTGGGCGTAGGTGAACTTGCCGCCGGAGTCATCGGCTAACTCTTGGGCCACCTGTTCGATGGTTTGCGGGACATCGGTCAACCACTCTGGAAGCGTATCCGGTGTGACATAGAGCGTCAGATGGGCCGGCTCCTCCAGCGCCCTCAGAATGGCCCCGGCGCTCTGGAAACCATAGACCACTTTCTTGATAGCGCTGGTCAGGTCATACTCCAGGTTACGCAGGCGCACATTGACACCCTCGCGGCCATATTCGATCTCGATCAAATCGCGGAAGTTCAACACAACGTTTTGATCTCCATAGCGGATCAGAATGTCGAAATAGGCGTTGATGATGGATGCCTCGTAGCGCCCGGCTACCTGAAAAGGAGAGGGCCTGATGCCGTAGGTCTGATTGGCCTCGGCCTCTTTGTCCGGATCCTGGGCCGGATCAATCACATCCACCTGCACCATACCGTGACCGGCAACTTCGTATTCCTTGAGCATGTCGCGGATGGTCGGGACGAGCGGTGCCAGCAGGGGATGGGTCTTCTCGCTGAAGTACCCTCGAATGAGCAGGGGTTCCCTCAAATTGTTCAGCAGGTCCTTGGTCGTCTGGGAAAGGCTGTATTCCCGCTGGGCCGTGAGGTCCAATCGCAACCCCCACAGCGGGTACATCCACACATTGCACATCACCAGGTTCAGCAGAACCAGAATGGTCGTCAACGTCATTCCCCAGCGTTGGGGATAGGTGCGCTCGCCGGTGCTCCAGCGTTTGCTTTCCAACGAGAGTACGTTCAACATCAGGAAAATACCCGTCAGCGACAGGTAGTAGACCAGATCTCGCAGGTCCACCACCCCCCGTTGGATACTCTCGAAGCGGCTGCCGGAGCCGATAGCCCGCAGGACTTCGCCTAATCGCTCGCCGGCAAAGTCCGTCACACCGTCGGAGCCCACCAGGTAGAAGGCCCCACACAGGAGTACCGTCAGGATCAGGGCCACGATCTGGTTGTCGGTGCGGGAGGAAACAAATAACCCCATCGCTGCATAGGCCGCCGCCAATAGAACGGCCGCCAGATACCCGCCGAATACCGGCCCCCAGTCGAGGTTCCCCAACAACGAAACGGTAATCGGTAGGAAGATGGTCAGCGCCAGCGAGACAATCACCAGCGCCATGACGGCCATGAACTTGCCGATCACCAGTTGGAGAGGGGAGACCGGCAACGTGAGAAGGATTTCCAGCGTGCCGGAGCGTTGTTCCTCGCTCCACTGGCGCATCGTCAGCGCGGCCACCAGGAAGATCATCAGTACCGGCATCCAGTTGAAGAGAGGCCGAACATCAGCGATCCCCCGTGCGAAGAAAGTTTCCACCCAGAAGAATGAAAACAATGTCACCGCCAGGAAAGCGCCCACGAAGATCAGCGCCATCGGCGATCCAAAATAGCTTGCCAGCTCTTTGCGTGTAATGGACAATGCTTGTTTCATGCTTTCACCTCACTTCAGGCAGCCATCGCCAGTTCGTTGAAGACAGTCTCCAGTGTGCGCACATCCCGGCGCAACTCACGGAGCGGCCAATCTTCCCGCCGAGCCAGGTCATAGAGCCGTGGGCAGAGATCGCCCCCACCATCTCCATCCCCGCGCCCCAAGACCCGGAAAGCGGGATGGCCATCCATAGAACGGAAGCGCTCCACCCCCCGCACGCCTGGCAGACTTCGCAAGGTCTTCTCCACCCCGGCTGGTGTGTTCGCCAACACCAGTATAGCATCCGAGGTGACTGCCAACTCGGAAAGGCGAGCATCCGCCTTGATCTCCCCGTTCATCAGAATGATGACCCGGTCGCACAGTGCCTCGACCTCCGAGAGAATGTGCGTGGAGAACAGAATGGTGCTTTGTTTGGCCAGGCGACGGATCAGACGGCGGATCTCCACGATCTGTGTTGGGTCCAACCCGATGGTTGGCTCATCCAGGATCAGCAATCGGGGTTTGTGGATGATCGCCTGGGCCAATCCCACCCGTTGACGGAACCCCTTACTGAGGTGCCCAATGGGACGGGTCAAGTGCTCAGTCAAGCCGGTGGCGTAGACTGACTCCGAGATGCGAGCGACCTGTTCCTCTTCGGGGATTTGACGCAACTCGGCCATCATTTTGAGATAGGCCTGGACTGAAAGCTCCGGGTACAACGGCGCGCTTTCCGGCAGATAGCCGATCCGGGCCTGTACTTGACGGGGATGGGTCAGCACATCCACACCGTCAACGGTTACATCCCCCTCATCGGGTTGCAAGTAGCCGGTCAAGATTTTGATGGTCGTTGTCTTGCCAGCACCGTTCGGGCCGAGCAAGCCGACAATCTCGCCAGCGTCTATATGAAACGTGACGTCGTGCAATGCCTGAACGGCTCCATAGGATTTGGACAAATTGCTCACGTCAATCATCGTCACACTCCTTAAATAAACATCCCATCCAGTGTCATTTGCTCCCGCCGGGCCACAGCCCGACGGCCACTGCCTCTCTGCAGCACGGTCGGAGGCCGGCCGCCGCAGAGAGCAACTCGATTCCTCTCTTTCGAAACTGCCCGGTTGAGTATTATAGTCCTTTCGTCGCTCTCGTCAATCTCTACTGGCTCTACTCGGATTTGTCGGTCAGCTTCAAGCTGAAATCGCTAAGAACGCCGAGAAAATCAAATGGGGGTGTTTAATGAAACACCCCCCAATCAAGTCAATCGCACGTGTACAATCCCGCAGCGGGGCACAAAATGCCCCCAGAGCGCATATCCGAACATAAGCCCATTCAAGAAAGCGGGTGGCAAGCCAAACGCTTACCACCCGCTTCGTACGTACCTGAAAAGCTAGTGCCTACAGCTTTCCGCAAATTCGTCCCTGGTTACCCTTTAGAGGATTTCCGTGTGGGGGATACCCACCACGCCCCTGGCAATGTCAATCAGGAACGGATTTATGCATCGCTGTACCTAGGGAGCCGCCTCCTCGAGATATTCGTTACACGTTGTGACAGTGGCTTCTAGTTGAGCCTGGGCATCTTCTCCGCTGAGGACAGCGGTTAGCATCTCTTCAATAGCACTCCGACACTCATCATAGCCGGCTACCGGTGACTCGATCCCGTAGTCGTAGGACATAAAGGTGAAAGCTTCCTTGTAAACAGGGTTCTCGGCGAAGTAATCCTCCAACAAGTCGGCAGCGGATTGACGAGTGGGGAAGTAACCAGTACCGCTGGCCCACGTGGCCTGCTGCTCAGGTTCACTCATCCATTTGATGAACAGCCAGGCTGCCAATTGCTCCTCGGGGCTACTGACGAAGATGGATTGGCTGGCCCCGTAGATGTTCATACGCGGTTCTGGGGTAGTGTGCGGCGGCGGTGCAACGCTCCAATCGAAGCCGGCGCCCTCATCCACAACGCTCTTGTAGTAAGGGAGGCCAGAGATTGAACTGATGGTGAAGAGGGACAGGCCGGCGCCAAAGTCGCTCTGATCGCCGTATTTTTCCGTCTGCTCGCGAGCGCAACCCCGATCCACCAGGTCCTTCAAGAACGCCAACGCCTCCAAACCGGGGGTGCCATCGAACTCATATGCCGTTCCAGTCTTGTTAATGATGTTCCCCCCCCGGCTGAACACGAAAGTGGCAAACCGGGAAGCATCAATGGAATAGACATAACCAAAGCTATCCCCTTCGCCGGTAGCGCCGGAGAAAGGTTGTTCAGCCGCCTTGCAAGCCATTTCGGCGAATTCATCCCACGTCTTCGGTGGCCCGGAGTATCCCAACTCGGCCAGCCAATCTTTGTTGTAGTACATCACCTCCATAGACTTATAGGGAGGCCAACCGTAGCGGGCGTCGAACTGAGGCAGGATATCAGCTGCCAGGGCGATGGGGAAAAAGTCGGACAACTCTTCCTCAGTATAGCCCCATTTCTCGCTTTCCACGTAAGGATCCAATGCGACCAGCGCTCCTTGTACAGCGTATGTGGCCGCCTGGTTTTGATATGCCACGGCCATACTGGGCAACTGATTAGCCGGGATGCCAGCGATGATCTTTTGGTACAACTCACCGTAGCCGCCCTGTGACTCACCCTGAACGGTAATGCCCCATTCATTGGTACGGTTGAACTCGTCAATCATGCTCAACATCAGCTCTTCACGGCTACGGGTATGCTGATACCAATACACGACCGTTTGCCCGCTGGGGTCCAGATTCTCCAGGTCTCCGTAGATCTCCTCATCATATGCAAGTGGTACAGCAGTTGGTTCCTCGACAACTGGTTCCTCGGTAGGCTGTTCTGTAGGTGTTGCTTTGGGGCCGCAGGCAGCCAGCAACGGCAACGCCAGGGCCAGAACAATTACAAAGGTTAACAGTTTGCGCAGTTTCATAATACTCTCCTCCTGTATTGATAGATTTATCGTTTGTCCAAACATATCATCCAGACAAATCGTGCAAGTCACAAGTCAAACGATCGGTATAAGCATCACCTCCTCACAACAATGTGCATTGCTTGCTACATAACCCGCCATATTGGTGTTGAACAGGCAACGCTCCGCCCCTTTGGTACCACCAATCTTATCCTTTTAGCCCCGTGGTGGCAATCCCTTCGGTGAATTGTTTTTGGGTAAAGAAGTACAGTACCAGGATAGGAATGGTGGTGATCACCGAGCCGGCCATAATCAGTTGGGTCTCGGCCCCAGCCTCGGTGATGAAACCGGTCAACCCCACGGTGATGGGTCGCCACCGGGGCGTGCTGGTGACGATCAACGGCCACTGGAGGGAGTTCCACGCCCAAATGCCGTTCAGGATAATCACCGTCATTAAGGGAGCTTTCGAGATCGGCAGTACAATTTGCGTCAGGAAGCGCAGATGGCCACACCCATCTATCAATGCGGCATCGAACAATTCGTTTGGTATCTGGGCAAAGAACTGACGCAGTAGAAAGACGGTAAACGCATTGACCATGAACGGAATCGTCAGTGCAGTCCAGTTATCATACCATAAATTGGCGGCACCAAACGTCTCTTTGAAAAAGTCCTCCAGAGCGACGATGATCAGATAGTCAGGGATCATCACCACGGTCCAGGGGATCATATAGGTCGCCAGATAGATTGCGAACAACAAGTTGCTACCGGGAAATTGCATCCGAGCGAAGGCGTAGGCCGCCAGTACGCCGGTGATGACGACACCGACAATGGTCAGCATAGTAGTGATGATGCTGTTCCAGGTATATTGAGCAAAGTTAGCCTGTTTCCAAGCCGAGATATAGTTACCAAAGAACATGTACGGGATATTCCAGGCCTGTTTGATCACCAGGCGATCGGGGTAGGCAGTCACGACTTTGAAGTGCGGCCCCCAGCGTCCACGTGCGTTCCCATCATAGTCCGGCCCTCCCCACTCTCCTAGGTCCACACGGGTGCTGAACTGCTCCACGATCCGCGAATCGGCGTTGATGACGAACCGGTCGTAATTCGTTTGATCATCATCGGTCGTATCCAGCGCCAGGATGATGACATCGAAGGGAACAGACACCTCTCTTTGAGCCATATTCTCAGCAACGAAGGGGGAGACTTCGGTCACTGGGATGATGGCCTCCATCAATGGACTGAAGGAAGCCGTAGAGCCGTGCCAGTCACTGAGCGGGGGGTGGAGTTCGACGGTCAGTTCACGCCCGGCAGGCAAGCCGGTGTACGGACGCAGCGTCACCCCCACCGGCCAAAAGGCCCGCTGGCTGTGCTCTCCATAGGTTTTCGAGGCCGTCAACAACATCCAGATGAATGGGAAAATGGCGACGAATGCCCCTAGCGTAAGAATGAGGTACATCCCGCCGCGAACGATGGTCCGTTGAACGCGATACATCGTTGTGGTGTTATCCATAGAATACCCGTCCTTCCGATACACGATTCTGAATCCAGGTCAGACTTAACATCACGCCGGTCAGAATGAAAGCAAGGGCCGATGCGTATCCGAAACGGTGACCCTCCCAGAATTGCTTGAAGATCAGGATGCTGGAAGTCATCGTTGTGCCGCGCGGAAATCCCAACGTTTGGCCTGCTGTGATGACATACACGTGATTGAAAGCCCTGAATGTGCCTAGAACACCCATCATGACCAGGAAGTAAGTCGTGGGGGATACCAGGGGGATGGTGATGTGACGCAACAATTCCCACCGACTGGCGCCATCTATGCGAGCGGCCTCATACATTTCCGAGGGGACGCTACCTAATCCGGCCAGGTAGATCACGGTATTGTAACCCACGTAGACCCAGATGTTATATAGAATGATGACCACTAACGCCAGGCTGGGGCCGCCAGCCCAGGCCGGCACTTCGATGCCCAACCAACGGCCGATCAGAATGTTGACACTGGTCGGTTCGAAAATCCATTGCGGCAAACTCTCCTGTGCAATTCCCAACCCACTCAGAGCTATGTTGACGACGCCCCGAAGCGGATCGAATATCGTGCGCCATACAGCCGCCGAAGCGACGGTGACGGTAACATAGGGCAGAAAGTAGAGGATACGCCACATCGTCCGGCCCCAAATGTTTTGGAATAGAATGTTTGCCAACAGGAAAGAGAGCACAATCTGAGCCGGCACAGTCCCAGTCGAGTAGAAGAACGTGATGAGCAAAGAGCGGAACAGATCCTCGTCACCGTTGGAGAGCATAACCGGGAACCCTAGCAGGAAGGCGATCCCGCCGGCGATCAGCAAGAACATAGCAGTAACCCGTAATAGGAGAGCTTTGTCCGAAGTTTCTGGCGTTACTTTTCGCCAGACTGTCCATGCCAACGCCAACAGTAATAGCCCCCCCACAACTTGCAACACCTCTATTGGTTGGCCCAAGGCATGTAGATAGTTCTCAAGTCCAATGAACTTCCCCCTCTGAATGCGCCATTTGTGCAAGCTGATGTAGAAAGCGTATCCTACCGGGAGAATGTTGAAAAGCAGCAGCAAGACGGTACCGGGCAACAGAAACAGACACGCCTGGAGCGCTTCCCGGATGCGACGACGGCGATGCCCCGATTGCACTCGTCTAATCGAAGGGGATACTGGGGAATCCTCAGAGTGATCCATTGGCGTTTTTTATCCTCCTTTGCACTTCGTTCTCGTTTTCGTTATTTTGAGAGAAGCAAAAAACCAATCTCCCAATTCAGTATTGATAGCAACTGCCACCGATGAATTCTCGCAGGAGAGAATCAGGAGGAATAGCCGAGTCATCTTCCACTGGTGTGACGGCCTGGAGCAGGTGGTGGATGCGTTCGGCCCGCTGGAAAGCGTCGGTACGCAAGGGGTCGTCGTGGTATTGTTCGACCCATTGCGCAAAATATTTGGACAAGCGGGCGGCCATAATGGGCAATTCATAGGGCAAACCACTGTTGACGATATAATCCGTGGTATTGATGTATGGAATGATATGGCGCATTTCGCTGGATCGGACGTAGTGCCAATGTTCCAATGTTTGCTGTCGGTCATAGGCCCGGTGGGTCGCATCACGCTCCATGCGACGCATCAAGCGCAAGTCTGTCCAACGGACGTAGCGCCCATCCGGCCCTTTCATCTGTAAGAGCGGCTCGATGTAGAGTTTGAACTTCTGGGCATCGTCTATATCGCGCATCATATCCCCATACAAACCGTGGAGACTGTCTATAAGGATGATGTCGTTCGGCCCAATACGCATCGGGGTGTGATCATTGTGCCGTCGGCCGGTCTTGAAATCGTAAAAAGGAATCAGTACCTCCTCACCGGCGATCAAACGGACCAGATGCTCATTAATCAAATCGAGATCGAGGGCCTGAGGGGTCTCGAAGTCGTAATCTCCAAATTCGTCCCTGGGATGAAGTTCCAGATCGAAGAAATAATTGTCCACCGTGAGAGGAACGAGACTCAACCCCATTTTTCCCAACAGGTGACTGAGTTTGATCGTGGTGGTCGTCTTGCCCGACGAAGAAGGGCCGGCAATAATGACGATGCGTATTTCTCCCCGCCGCTCGCGGATCAACTCTGAGGCCGTGGTGATATCCTCGTTGTAGGCCCGGTCGCTTTCTCGAACGACCTGTGAAAATTCCCCCTGAGCGATGCGTGCGTTGAGGCGCTCGACAGTGTACAAATCGTGATCTACAGCCCAGTTGAGGACTTCCCAGATCTTACGCCAAGGGATATTTTCATACGCCTGAGCGGAGCGAGTGGCCCGTTCCTGGCGTTGACGAGCACGTTCATTCCGGTAGAGGATATAGGCTTTGGCAGTCTTGGCGTGTCCGTTTTCGATCAGTACTTTCTCAACAACGTCCTGAATTTCTTCGATGGTTGGAATGTGACCGGGAGGTGTAATTTCCTCCAACATAGCCACTACCTGATCAGACAACTTCTGCGCGATGGAGCGGTCCCGTCCCCCCACGGCCACGGCCGCCCGATAGATGGCATTAGTAATACGGTCCTGGTTGAAAGGAACGATAGCTCCCGTGCGTTTGACAACCTGGGTAATCCGAGCCATAGATGAGACCTCCATTTTGTGCTGGTACACTGCTCGCAACTGGCCCCAGAACGGCGGGTGTAAGATCGGTGGCTCTACACGGATTCGAGGGGTAGGGACGAGCCTTCCGCAGGATGAGGACGCCTGATCCCCCGTAAACTGCCCCGTTTGCCGCAGTTTCT
>CAZXVB010000039.1:0-13340 GCA_964643875.1 uncultured Anaerolineales bacterium
GCCATTTTCGATGCCAAAACACTCGGTTTTTGAAGGCAAATCCGCGCATAAATCGCCTTTGAGTTCAACCTGCGGGAGGGTCTCCAACTCAGCTGAAACACACCCAAATGTCTGGTAGTGTGCTCAGGCCGACGGTTGAAACCGCGTTTGAGGAGCTAAAGCTGGCTGTCCACCTGCGTGGATAGGCGCCGCGCCCCCACGCAAGTGGACGCTTGGCTGCCAGCCCTCCAGAGGCGGCTTCAACCGCTAAAGAAGTAGCCTGAGCAGTTACGCGGTTTGTTAGGATGTCTTGATGATCGCTCCGCAATAGGGGCACTCAGCAGTATCATCGGCGTGCCATTCGACTTCGTCTGGGAGCAACGGTGCGCCACATCCACTGCAATGGGCCGGGAGTGTCCCCCGTCGGACAGCCGCTGAGCCGGCAGCACCCTGCCGCCGGAGATGCTCCCAGGATAGGCCGGCTGCCTCGATGATCTGGGTCCCTTCTCGTTCCAGCCGATCCGCTTCAGCTGAGTATCCCTTTTGGCGCAGCACGGCGGTGGTCTTTTCCAGCACACGAGGTACTCGTTCCGCCCGATGGCCCTGTATTAAGAGCCGAATGGCGAGCAAGACCCGCTCGACCGCTGCTGCGGTTTGCCCTGCGGCCCACAGCGCCCGCGCGGTCTGTAAATTCAGATCGGCGGCCCTGACTGGCATATCGCGTTCTGCCGCCTCATCCGCTAGTCGTCGGAAGATTTCGGCCGCCTCGGTGAACCGGCTGCTTTCCATCGCGGCGTGGGCTTGCCGCAGTGCTCGTATCACCTCTGGAGGGGGTGGAGGGCGGTGGCCAACAGCAGGGAGGGGCCTTCTCCCCGCTGGCCGGCGCAGTGGACGACGCAAACGGCGAAAATGACGAAACATGGGGTACCTCCTTGCATTGCTAGTGAAGGTTTACACTTTACTAATGTGTCGGGTAGTGAATCAGTTTGTAAACGAGTCGGGGGAAAGATTGAACGCTTTCATCTTACGCCAAAGGGTGGTGCGACTGATGCCCAGCGCCTTGGCCATCTGCGTGTTGTTGCCCTGCAAGACCCGTCCTGCCCGGATGATCGCCTGGCGCTCGGCTTCCTCGATAGTCAAGATGGTCTCTGTATCGCTGCCGATCGTCGCTGTGCGCACTTCGGCCGGCAGATGGGCGAGGGTCAATTGAGCCTTCTCCCCGTTCACGAGGTGAATGGCTTGTTCGAGCACATTTTCCAACTCTCGTACGTTGCCCGGCCAATGGTAGGATTGGAGCACCGCCATAGCTTCCGGCGAGATGGTAATGGACTTCTTGAGCTGGCGGTTGAATTTTTCGAGGAGGTTGGCAACTAACAAGAGGATATCGTTCCCTCGCTCCCGAAGGGGGGGGATTGTCAGTGTGAAGACCCGCAGGCGATAGAAGAGGTCAGCGCGAAAGCGCCCTCGCTGGACTTCATCCATCAAGTGAATGTTGTTGGAAGCCGCAATGACGCGGACGTCGAGCGGTATTGCCTGGTTGCTCCCCATCCGCATAACTTCTTGGGTGTCGAGGATTCGCAACAGACTGGCCTGCATATCGAGGGGCATGCCATCCACATTATCCAGGAAAATGGTACCGCCGTTAGCCAGCTCGAACTTGCCGGGGCGCCCCTCGCTGTGGGGAGCGAAAGCGCCTTCATAGCCGAATAGCTCGCTGCTCATCAATTCGCGGGGGATCGCGGCACAGTTGATCGCTATGAACGGCCCGTTTGCTCGTCGGCTGCTGTTGTGGATGGCGTGGGCGAACATCTCCTTCCCTGTTCCGCTTTCCCCTAACAGCAAGACGGTGGAGTCGCTCATGGCGATCATACGGGCATAGTGTAACACGCGACGCATTTCCAGATCGTTACCCAGGATATCGTCGAAGGTGAAATGAGCACGCGCTCCGGTCACTCGCTGGGCCAGTCGGTGCACATCCGCTGCGCGTTCGATTGTCAGAATGAAGCCGATCTGGCGAGGGCCGGACAAGAGCGGTCTAAGACTGACGATGCAGGATTGGGGGCCATAGGAGGTGGCGAAGATAATCTCCTGATCTGTCAGTTGGGAACGTTGTGCCAGAGCGATCTCGACTTCGGCCGGCAGGGTGATTAGATTGTTCAGTTTCCGTCCCATTGCCATCCGGTGGGGGATTTCGAGCAGTTCCCCAGCACTCGGATTGATGTGGGTGATTTTCAAGGAAAGGTCCAGGAAAATGACGCCGCGCCGCATCGTGTGAAGTATAGTGTTCAATTCGTCCAGGTGGCGATGGGCTTCCTGCAAACTTAGTTCGGCCTGAAGTTGGTTTTCGATGGCCCGCGTGGCAGCCATCACGACGCTCACGGTGTGCGGGTGGCTGTAGGACTCCGGTACGACGATACCGATCACACCCATCAACTCACCACTAGGGGCGTGAATGGGAGCCGCCGTTCCACACAAATCGTGCATGACCGCACAGTAATGTTCCGCCCCGACCACCTGGGCCGGTAAGCTGGTGGTCAATGCCAGACATGCCGCGTTGGTGCTTAGCAACTTCTCTTCCATCCGCATCCCTATGGAGAAGTCTAAATCGCATAATTTGTTTTCGAGCTGGACATCCCCTAAGCTCTCCAGCACGTACAGGTCGGCATCGGTCAGATAGAGCAACAAGTTCGACTCCCCGGCAAACTGATAGATGTCCTCGATGAACGGACGCGCAACAGCGATCAGATCGAAACAGGCTTGACGGCGCTGTTCGATGGCTGCCTCATCCAAACGTTCCAGGATGGGAGGGGCGTAGGGATCGAGGTTAGCCTTCCGGCAGCGGTGCCAGGAACGGATGACAGCTGGGTCCAACGTCGCGATAGGCACACTATAAACTTTGCCCCAGGTGGTAAATTCTTTCCAGGCGACTTGTAGGATTTGGCGGTTGTACGGATAGGCAGAAGGCAACATAGCGGCCTCCGTTTAGCGTTCTCCCAGGGCCTCCAATAGCGCAGCGATGTACTTGGTTCCGGCGACGAAATCTTTGATTCGGATGTGTTCGTTCGGCGCATGGGCGTTGGAACCAGCATATCCAACCCCTGCAGTGATCATCGGCACGCCGAATTGCCCGCAGAGGAGATAGACCGGTCCAGTTCCGCTCATCATCGGAATGATGGCAGGCTTGTGGCCGTATATTTGTTCCGCAACCCGGCCGGCGATCTGGACAAAGGGATGTTCTGGGTCCCCGGCAAAGGGATGCTCGCCGTCGCTGGAGACGATCTCGATGTCGTCGAACCCTTGGGCGTCGAGGTGCGCTCGCAAGAGCGCCAGAATTTGTTCGGGGTCCTGGTCGGGCACCAGGCGAAAGTCGAGTTTGACGGTCGCCTCACAGGGTAACACTGTTTTGGAGCCAGGACCGGTATACCCGCTCTGGAATCCGTCCACGTTACACGTAGGGTGAAACAAAAGCTGCTCTTTGAGCGCCTGCCCGCTCACCCCACCGATGAACTGGTCTATGCCATACAGGGCACGGCTTTCATCCTCTGGATAGGACCAGTGGGCCAGAGCACGTTGTTGAGCTGAGGATATGGGCCGGACCGCATCGTAGAAACCGGGGATTTGAATCCGTTCGTCAGGGGTCTTGATGGCACCAAGTGCCCAGATCAACCGCCAGGCTGGGTTACCGACGATAGCCGCCAGGGCGGAGTGGAGGTCGTGGCTGGCATGGCGGGCTTTCAACTCTACGTAGAGCAGTCCCTTGCACCCCAGGGCGATCTGGTATTTCCCACGGGCGTTCTTGCCCCCAGATTCCCACACACAACCGTCTGCCGTGCGCAGCAGGTCGGTGTAGGCATCCACGAATTGCGCCAGGTGGGGACTGCCGATTTCCTCCTCGCCCTCGATTACCCAGAGGATGTTGACAGGCAACTGTCCCTGTTGGGCCTGGTATGCTTCGATGGCCCCGATGCGGGAGACGATGGCTCCCTTATTGTCCGCCGCCCCACGGGCGTAGAACTTCTTATCCCGGATACTCGGCTCGAAGGGCGCAGAGAGCCATTCATCCACAGGGTCCACCGGTTGGACGTCGTAATGGTTGTAGAGGAGCAAGGTGTAGGCACTGCCGACGTGCTTCTGGGCCAGAATCACCGGTGGTCCATCGGTGGGGACAAGGATGACTTCGCAACCGATCTCGGTCAGCATGTCGGCTACCAGGTGGGCCGTCGCTTCCAGCCCTTCCCCCTGGGCCGAGACACTTGGTTGGGCACAAAGACGGCGTAGACGGTTCAACGATGTGTCGCTTTGCGCTTCGATGTGGGTAAAAATGCGTTGCATAGCAGATCCTTTCGTTGGGGGTTTATCGGGCCGTTCGTTCATTCGCTGTAACTGCTCACTTCTTTTGGCAATTGAAATCGCCTCTAGAGGGCTGGCAGCCGAGCGTCCACCTGTGTGGATGCGCCTGTCCACGCAGATGGACAGTCAGCTTTAGCTCCTCAGGCGCGGTTTCAACCGCTGGCCTGAGGAGTAACCATTCACTTATGGCCGCAGGTCGAAATACTCGACGTTCCATAACTCTGACGATTCAGTGGGGTCTGGCGCCAATCCGACGAATGAGTCTCGAACCAGGGTAACTTTTATGCGTTGGAACAGGGGCAGGACCGGGAGTCGTTCGGACAAGATGCGTTGTGCTTCGAGATGGGCCGTCAAGAATGTCTCGCTATTTGGCCAGGCCTCCAATGCACTGAGACAAGCGGAGTCGTATTCGTCGTCTATGAAGCCGGTAACGTTGGGGCGTGCTCCGTCCACGTCGTCCGGTATCTGACTGCTGATGAACCGGTCACACAGGGGGTCGGCCACCGCACGCCACGAAAATTGGGCTATGTCGAATCGCCGACCGAAGAGCGGCCCTTCAGGTCCCGGGGCGAACAAGGCCTCGGCCGGTATTGTCTCCGGATGGACCTGGAGACCGCATTGCGCCAGATCGTTCTGAATTCGTTGAGCCACTTGAACACGCAGGGAATCGTCGGTAGTGATGTAGTGCACCTGGAACGGCGTCCCATCGGGGATGCCGGGGATGGTGTGAGCTTCCCGAATGGTGTCCCCATTTTCGTCGTACCAGTGGGCAGCCGTCAGAAGGGCTTGTCCGGCCGCCGGGGCGTATCCCCAAGTCATCAGGGCGTCGCCGCCGTAGAGGGGATGTTCCGGTGGAAGCACTCCCTGGAGCACCCGTCCTTCTGCCCCCAATACCTGGGTGGCCAGGGCCTGACGGTTAATACACAGTGCAATCGCCTGTCGGACGCGAGGGTCCTCAAAGAAGTCGGGCCGGTCGTAGCCGGCCGCTGGGGTAATGCCGAAGGCCAGCAGTTCCCAGCGTGCGTCCTGGGCCGTGATGGCCGTGATGCCGGTTCCGTCTAGAACGGGCAAGGCGGCCTGCAGCGATGCAGTGGCCGCATCTCCTTCGTAGGGAACGATGTCGCAGCGCCCGGACAGTAACTCTTGCGCCAGGGTGGTCGGATTCCCGATGAAGCGGAATACCACCTGGTCCAGGCGGGGTAGCCCTTCTGAGGCCCGGAAGTAGTATGGGTTGCGGACGAGGGTCAGGTGATCGCCGGGGACCCATTCCTGAAATGTGAACGGTCCCCAGCCCAGCGGCTGACGGGTCGAGACGGCAGCGGTGAGGAGTTCGGAGGCGGAGAGATGACTCCAGGCGTGAGCCGGGAGAGGAGGCCAGAAGTCGCGCGCGTAGTACTGATCGAGGAAGCCGGGCAACCCTCGCCATACCACGGTCTGGGCGTCCCGTGCGTAGTAGCTGGCGGTGCGCTGGATGATGGCCTTCTGAGCGGCCGGCCCGGTTGGCGTCTCGGCCTGGGCGGCAATAGCGAACGAAAAGACGGAATCGTCGGCTGTGAGAGGCGTACCATCGGACCAGTGGAGATCGGGCTGTAGCGTGAAGGTGACGGTCATCTGCGGG
Source organism: uncultured Anaerolineales bacterium (assembly GCA_964643875.1). Lineage (GTDB taxonomy): Bacteria > Chloroflexota > Anaerolineae > B4-G1 > B4-G1 > CAZXVB01. Next base: position 5,948 of record CAZXVB010000039.1, read on the forward strand.
AGGGTGATCGGCGTGCCGTCGAAAACGACCGGTTGTCGGTCGAAGCTGCGCACCGTCGTGCCGGGGGCCAGGGCGATCACTTCTCCATTGGCTGCTACCACCCGCTCGCCACTCTGGACCACGGCTGGTCGGATGGAGGCATCCCCTCCGTCCAGGCTGGGGAGCCGGGTCAGGATAACTGGCTGGGTAGCGTAGGTGCGTTGGTCGAGAGGGCCATCGTAGATTGCTGCCCAAATGTGATGAGCGGCCGGTTGATCGCTCCCGTACAGGTAGAGGCTGTCCGGTTCATTTTGTAAACAGACGGTGAGGACTCTGGGAACCGGTGTGGGGGTCAGCGTGGGAGGGGGGAGGGTGGCTGTCGGAATGGAGGGGGAGGATGGCGCACAGCCACTCATTGGCAGGATCGAAGATAGAGGCAGGATCGAAGATAGAACCGCCGAAACCGTCAAGATAGCGAGCAAACCACGGGTCTTCCGCATATCTGCATTCTACTTTTGAGACAGGGTTCTGTCAAGCGGGCACGGTCGGAGAGCGGTCCGAGCCGGGCGCTATTTTCGTTTTTGGTGGTGACTCATTGGCTGTTGGGGCTGCTGGGGCTGTTGAGGCTGTTGTTTTCAAACTTGCCAATATCATCGCTTTCTGGTACGATTCAAAAGTCGTACTCTCACGTATGACTGACCGTAGTTTGTCATCGTGGTGAACGGGGAGTACACGTTTGGGACATGGAAGGGTTGAGATGGGGGCAAGGATCTAAGCAGAGTGTAAGGATTAGGAATCATATGACACCTGTACGAATGGTTCGATATGTCGTGCTCCAGGGACGACAGCGCCGACGAGTAGCCAAACGAGGCGGCTTGAATCAATTCCTGCGCATTGTCGGCTTTATGATGTTGGTCGTCGTGCTGGTGATTGTCGGGATTGGTATCGGGGGCGTGGCATCCGTCTTCGGTGCGTATGCTTACTTTACCCGCGACCTCCCGGCGCCGGAGCAGATCGAGCAAGCGGACGAGAACTTCGAGACCACCAAAATCTACGACCGCACCGGCCAGACCTTGATCTATGAGGTAATAGACCCCTTCGGCGGGGACCGTACCTGGGTCCCGCTGGACCAAATTCCGGAGACGCTGATCTGCGCCACCATCGCCAGCGAGGATAAGACCTTCTGGGATAATCCCGGTTTCGACCCGCGCGGCATCGCGCGGGCCTTCTGGTCCAACATTCAGGGCCGCCAGGTTCAGGGTGGGTCTTCCATCACCCAGCAATTGATCAAAAACGTGGTCATCGAAAAGGAGTTGCGGTACGTGGGGCCGGAAGGACCGAAATGGCAGGATTATGAACGGAAAATCACCGAAGTCCTGCTGGCGTATCGCATCACCCAGAAATATTCCAAGGAGCAGATCCTGGAGTGGTATCTGAACACCAATTCCTACGGCAACTTGGCCTACGGCATCGAGGCTGCGGCCCGGGTGTACTTTGGCAAAAGTGCCAGTCAGTTGACACTTTCCGAGGCAGCTACCTTGGCCCCCATTCCGCAGTTCCCGGCTATGAATCCGTTCGATAACCCGGAGCAGGCCCGCCTGCGACAGGGGTTGGTGTTGGATGCGATGGTCCGGCAGGGGTGCATCACAGCAGAAGAGGCCGTGGCCGCCAAATACGAGCCATGGGACCTGGCGGAGTTCACTGAACGGTTCGACATCCTCGCTCCCCACTTCTCGGTGTACGTCCGCAAGCAGTTGGAGGAGATGTTCGGCCCAGACCTGGTTTATCGAGGTGGGCTGCGAGTCTACACGACGCTGGACCTGGACCTGCAAGAGCAGGCGCAATGTGTCGCCCGTGCCCAAATCCGCCGCCTTTCCGGCGAAGACGAGGCTACGGTGATCCAGCAAGCAATAGACGAGGGATGTGTGGCCGCTCAGTTCCTGCCCCCACTGACGTCCTACCACGTCGGTCGGGAGCACAATGTGAGCAACGCCTCCGTGGTCGCCATCCGCCCCCCGACCGGGGAGATTCTGGCGATGGTGGGCAGTTTGGATTATTGGGACGAAAGCATTGATGGCCAGTTCAATGTGGCAGTGGATGGCCCCGGCCGACAGCCCGGTTCATCCTTCAAGCCGTTCACCTACTTGACGTTGCTTTCACAGGGGTACAATGTGGCGCATATGTTCCTGGACGTGCGTACAGCTTTCCAGCAGCCGAGCGGTGCTCCCTACGTGCCTGAGAATTACGACCGCAAGTACCACGGCCCCCAGCGTATGCGGCTGGCACTGGCCCGCTCTTATAACATCCCTGCCGTCGCAGCTCTCCAACTGGCCGGTGTGGACAATGTCATCCGCACGGCACACCGGATGGGAATCAATACCCTCAATCGAGGCCTGGACTACTACGGCCTCAGCCTGACATTGGGCGGCGGCGAGGTCCATCTCCTCGATATGGTCTATGCTTTCAGCGTCTTTGCCAACTCCGGGCGCATGTACGGTGCGCCGGTGCCGGCCGAGCGGCTCCGGGTTGGGTATCGGGAACTCGACCCGGTAGTCATTCTGCGAGTCGAAGATCGAGATGGGCGCATCCTCTATGAGTATACTCGGCCGGAGGGACGGGACATCCTTTCGCCCCAACTGGCCTATCTGATGAATTCGATGCTTTCCGACCGCCAGGCCCGTTGGGCCGCTATGGGGTTGAACAATGCCCTGGAATTGAGTAATGACCGCCCTGCGGCCGCTAAGACCGGTACGACCAACGATTTTCGGGATGCCTGGACCGTCGGGTATACCCCGCAACTGGCAGTTGGTGTGTGGGTAGGCAACTCCGATAACAGCGAGATGGAGAACCTGCCCGGCCTGCACGGCGCGGCCCCAATCTGGCATGCGGTGATGGAATACGCCCTTCAGGGCGAGGAAATCGTTCCTTTCTCCCGTCCCGATGGGTTGGTCGAGCGGGCCGTCTGCGCTGTGTCCGGTAAACTTCCGACGGACCATTGTCCTACGGTGACCGAGATCTTCATCCCCGGCACGGAGCCGACGGAGCAATGCTCAATTCATCAGACCTTTTTGGTGAACCGAGAGACCGGTCGGCTGTGCACCGTCCAAACCCCGCCCGAACTGTGCGAAGAGCGAGTCTACGAAGTCTATCCACCCGAAGCCGCCGACTGGATCGCCAGTCTGCCGGAGGACCGTCGCCCGGCCACCCCACCCACCGAGTACGATACGATGTACGGCCCAGCGCTGACCGACGCCGATGTGGCTATCAGCTATCCGCCGCCGTATTCCTACATCCGGGGGACGGTGCCCATCACCGGGAATGCTAAAGGTGGGGATTTCAATTTCTACCGGGTGGTCTTTGGACAAGGGCTGAACCCCACCGAGTGGATTCAGATCGGACCGGATCATGGCAATCAGGTGGACCATAACATTCTGGAGTTTTGGGATACCAGCGGGTTGGATGGGCTTTACAGCCTGCGGCTCAGTGTGGTGGATCACTCCATGGCCTTGCGGGAGGCCACCATCCAGGTCACGGTGGACAACATCTCTCCGACAGTTGAGTTGACTTATCCGACGGAAGGCGCGGTATACGAGTTGGGATACGACGAGTGGGTCAACGTCAACGCAGAAGTGCAGGACTATTCCATCGCCCGCGTCGAGTTCTACGTAGACGACAACCCAGAGCCGTTCGCTGTACGCACAGTGACCCCCTTCAATGTCAACTGGACGTTGAGCGGACTGGGCAAGCACACATTCTACGTCATTGCTATTGACGAGGCTGGCAATCGCACCAAAAGCGAACCGGTTTCCGTCCAGGTAGTGCCGTACGAGAAACCAGAATAAAGCAGGGAACAGGGAACAGGATTATGACATGCCCCACTCACATCGTCCTCACATCCTGGTGACCAATGACGACGGCATCGGCTCGCCAGGACTGTTGGCCTTGAAAGATGCCCTGTCTCAGGTTGGACGGGTCGCAGTGTTAGCACCCACCCGCAGCTGGTCGGCCTCCGGTCACGTCAAGACAATGCATAAACCGCTTCGGGTGGACGAGGTGCGGCTGGCCGATGACACGCCGGCCCTGGCTACGAATGGCGCTCCGTCGGATGCGGTGGTGTTGGCCTTCCTGGGTCTGGTGGAGCACCCCATTGATCTGGTCGTCTCCGGCATCAATCCCGGCGCCAACCTGGGCCACGACGTCACCTATTCCGGCACCGTCACGGCGGCTATGGAGGGCGCGATTGCTGGTGTGCCGGCCATTGCTGTTTCGGTTGATTCTCGCACGCCGAGCGACTTCGGCCCGGCGGCCCATTGGGCAGCGGAGGTCACCAGGATGGTGTGGCGCTTTGGCCTACCGCGGGAAACATTACTCAACGTCAATGTGCCAGCTCTGTCCCTCGAACGGATTGCCGGTGTCTTGATCACCCGTATGGGGATGCGTATCTACCGAGACGAATTGGTGCGGCGCATAGACCCCCGTGGACGTCCCTACTATTGGATCGGTGGGTCGGCTCCGACCGGCGTCGAGGAAGAGGGAACGGACATCTGGGCAGTGGCCCACGGATATGTCTCCGTGACCCCCCTGCAACTGGATCTGACCGCACACCACTTGTTATCTACACTGCGCGAGTGGCCGTTACCTGTGGAGTCAGCGTTTCGAAGAACAGATGACCAGGGGAGCTATTGAGACCGAGATAGGTCGAAGGGGCTGCCCTGGCAACAGGACAACTGGAAAAGGAGCAGACGAATGTCGCCCCAAAAGCGCCCCATCTCATCAGAAGACTTGTATCGTTTTCAACTGATCGGCGAATGCCAGATTTCCCCCGATGGTCAACACATAGTCTTTACTCTCCAACGTGTAGATCGGGAAACCGAGAAGAAGTATACCAATCTGTGGGTCGTCCCTACCGGTGGAGGCCGTCCCCGGCAATTCACTTACGGTGACCACACCGACACCTCTCCCCGCTGGTCACCGGACGGGAGCGAGATTGCCTTTCTTTCCAACCGAGCCGATGAAAAGCAACCCCAATTGTACATCATCCCCTTCTATGGCGGGGAGGCCCGACCGCTGACCGACCTGCAAGGGGATTTCGGCCCGTTCGAATGGTCGCCAGACGGCAAACAGATCGTGTGTCAATTTCGCAAACGGGATATTGAGGAGATCGCGCGGGAGAAAGACGAGCGTAAGAAAACGTTGGGGATCGTCGCCCGTCACATCACCCGCACGTATTTCAAGCTCGATGGGGCCGGCTTTCTACCAAAAGAGCGGTGGCATATCTGGACGGTGGACACACGCACCGGCCGTGCTACTCAGTTGACCGACAGCGACGTGTACGACGAATTGGAGCCTTGTTGGTCCCCCGACGGTCGGCAGATCGCCTTTCTCTCCAACCGCAGCCCCGACCCCGATCTTGACCCGGACGCAATAGACCTGTTCGTGATGCCGGCTCAGGGCGGAGAGATGTGCTGCATCGAAACGCCGGTCGGCCAGAAGGAAATGCCAACTTTCTCCCCCGACGGCCTCTGGTTAGCCTACTTTGGGCGCGAAGGCCGGGGGGAAGAGTGGCAGAACACCGGCGTGTGGGTCGTTCCGGTGGATGGGAGTGCTCCGGCCCAGAACCTGCTGGCCTCATTCGATCTGAATGTCGCTGGCATAACGGTTAACGATCTGCCGGGTTTCCTGCCGGCTTCTCCCCCCACGTGGTCGCCCGACGGCCACACGATTTACTTCACCGTTGGTTATCACGGCAACACGCTCCTCTATTCGATTGGCATAGAAAATCCAGCCGAGAGCCTGCAAACCGTCATCGAGGACGCCGGCGTCGTCGGGATGTTCAACTTCGACCGTACACACTCCCGACTGGCGTACCTGCACGCCGATATGACCCATCTGGCCCAGGTATGGGTACGGGATATGGCCACCGGTCGCTCACGTCGGCGGACACAGGTCAACGAAGCTCTGTTACGTGCCCGCGACCTGGGCACAATCGAAGAAGTGTGGTTCACCGGCCCGGACGGCAACGAAATCCAGGGGTGGATCCTCAAACCGCCGGGATTCGACCCGCACCGGAAATACCCGGCTATCCTCGAGATCCACGGTGGCCCGCGCGTACAATATGGCAACTTCTTTATGCACGAGTTTTACTTCCTGGCCGCCCACGGATACGTGGTCTTTTTCTGTAATCCCCGGGGCGGACAGGGGTATGGGGAGGAGCACAGCCGCGCGATTGTCAACGATTGGGGAGGGGCTGACTATGCGGACCTGATGGCTTGGACCGATTACGTGTCTCAATTGCCTTACATTGCCGCCGACCGCCTGGGCGTGGCTGGAGGTAGTTATGGGGGGTATATGACCAATTGGATCATCGGTCATACCGACCGCTTCAAGGCGGCCGTTACGCAGCGCTCTGTCAGCAACTTGATCAGTATGTATGGCTCCAGCGACTACAACTGGTCCTTCCAGTACGAATTTGGCAACCAACCCCCGTGGGAGAACGTGGATAATTATTGGCGACAGTCACCGATGAAATACATCGGCAACGTCCGTACTCCCACCCTGGTGATCCACAGCGAGCAGGATATGCGGTGTGATATGGAGCAGGGAGAGCAGGTGTTCGTGGCGTTAAAACGACTGGGGGTAGACACAGAGATGGTACGTTTTCCGGACGAGCCTCATGGCCTTTCCCGAGGTGGACGCACCGACCGCCGCATTGCCCGGCTGGAGCACATCCTTCGCTGGTTCGACCGCTACTTGCGTCTCACCGACGAGTAGAGCGCTGGGGTCTCCGACCGCAGCTGTTGGGACAAGCTTTGTCAAGTCTCCATTCACCTGCGAACTGATGGGGCAACTCGAAGGGATAGGCGTATCGGCCAACACCCTGTGCCCTGGATTAACCCACACCAACCTCGCCCACCATATGCCCTGGTACGTCAGGCTCTATACAGCCGTCAGGTTTGCCTTTTCCCATCCTCAGACGCCGGAATGGGACGCGGATTTGACGGATGTTACGGGTTTTCGCGGATTTCCGGTGATTCAACGGCTTAGTAGTCCCACCCTAAAGTGTTGGTAGCGGGGGGCAAGCTCTCACCACACCCCCGGCTCGCTACGCTCGCCTCCTCCTCTCCTCTCCCGCCGAGCGGGAAAGGAGTCATTGATGGTCGCGCAACCGACCACCCGCGCATAATGAAAGCCCAGGCCCCGCCATTTATGCGGGGCCGTCCGTCAGCGGCAACGGATAAATCACGTTGCCTGGGCCTTCCGGGCAAAACATACGGCTTTCATAGCAGAGTGATGATGTCCCCGCTCCACATAGAGGTTGATATCCTGACGATCATTGGCCTGGTCATCACCCTGGCTTACATCCTGTTCTTTGCCCTGGTTGGAGCGCGGTCGCAGGTCTCGCTGCTGCCGCAGA
>CAZXVB010000040.1:0-13259 GCA_964643875.1 uncultured Anaerolineales bacterium
GGCATTTTGTGCCCTGATGTGGGGCTATACACGTGCAACTGACGTAATTTCAAACCTGCGGGAGGGTTACCGATCAATATGTCGGGTAGTGAAACGCGAAGAGGAGAATAGTCGGGAGTTTTGCGGGTAAAAACCGTAATACTCCCGTTTTTGGCTTGTTACCAACGTGTGGCACATCTCCAAGGTGTGGCTGCGTGCCCGCCTTGGTGTATGCGGCCTGCGGCTCTGCTGCGGAGGGACGCTTGACAATTTCTATGTAAAACAGTATCATTTGAATAGACTTAGGGCACAATGGACAAAGTAGGGAAACTACTCACAGATGTAGATTCAGATGTAGATTGTCTGGCAGCAGGTTCATGAGTGGGTAACCAACCATTGGACTTACTGGACAGGAGGAAATTATGCGCGGTGGCCGATTGTTGCTCATCATTGGTGGAATTTTGGTTGTTGCTGCTCTGGCCGTGGGCGGGATTCTCCTTATGAAGGGTCAAAAAGCCCCCCAGGAACCGGCGGGAGAAGGGGAGATGACGCCCGTTTCTCAGGAGCCTCAGGTGGAAATCGTGGTTGCTGCTCAGGACTTGCCCAAAGGAACCACAATTAAGGAGGAGATGCTCTATGAAGTGGCCCCACCCGTAACGCTGAAGCCATGGCCGGAGGATGAAATCCCGATGGGGGCCATCACAGACCTGGAAGAAGTGGTTGGTCGGACGCTGCGGACGGACGCGACGCGCGACCTCCCGATTCTGGCTTCGATGTTGATGATGGCTCCAACCGGCTCCAGCGCAGCCCTCCAGATCCCAGAAGGCCAGGTAGCGTATGCCTTGCCGGTCTCTCGCTATTCCAGCGTGGCGTGGGCATTACAGCCCGGCGATTATGTGGATGTGATCATTAGCCTGTTGTTGGTGGACCTGGACGAAGAGTTTCAGACCATCGAACCGAACCAGGCCCGTTGTCTTTCCCCCTCGGACGACCCGGCCTGTGTAGGAATGGGCGGGCCGATGGGGCGGCTGGAAGTGATGCCCAATGGATGGCTGGTCAATCTGACGCCGGCGGAGACCCAACGCCCTCGGTTAGTTACTCAATTGACAGTCCAAAACGCGAAGGTATTGCGGGTGGGAGACTGGCCGCAAGAGAGCGAGGAAGAAGAGGAGGCGATAGAACCGACGCCAACGCCGCCTATTCCCACGGAGGCAGAAGCAGCGGGGGGAGAAACGCCGGCAGAGACCCGACCGGTGTATGCTCCCTTGACATTGGCAGTCAGCCGCCAGGATGCGATGGTGTTGGATTACGCTCAGTTGATAGGGGCGCACATTACATTTGTGTTGCGCCGGACGGGCGATAATAAAGATGAAGTTTCGACTGAATCGGTTACCTTGCAATATATGATGGAGCAGTTCAATATTGAGGTGCCGGAGAAGTCGCCCTATGGGGTTGATCCACGCATTCCCTCGTTGACCGGTGTGGATCTCCAGGCGGCAACGGAATATCAGCCGGAGAGCGAAACACCGGAGCAATAGTGTTGATTGAGCCGGTGTCGCCGCCTCTGAATGACCGGTCAGAGAGTGCGGATGGGATGGCTGCCGGGAGGGTGGTGTGAATTCAAAAAGTGGCGAAAAGATCAAGGTCCTTATAACGGATGACATTGCAGAGACCCGTGAAAACTTGCGCAAGTTACTATCCTTCGACCCCGATATCGAGGTGGTGGGGGCAGCTTCTTCCGGGCAGGAGGGGATCAGATTGGCAAAGGAATTTCTTCCTCATGTGATCCTGATGGACATCAATATGCCCGGTATGGATGGGATCAAGGCGACGGAAGAAATCCTCAAAGAAGTGCCGACCGCTCAAGTTGTGATGCTTTCTGTACAGGGGGAGACGGACTACTTGCGGCGGGCTATGTTGGCCGGCGCTCGGGATTTCCTGACCAAGCCGCCCAGTGGTGACGAGTTGATGAGCACCATTCGGCGAGTCTATGAGATGGGAAAAGAGCGGGTGGCGATGATGCCGGCGCAACCTGCGGCACCGACCGAAGGTGTCGTAGCCGAGGGACAGAAACCCCGGCAAGAAGGAGATGTCATTGCTGTCTTCAGTCCTAAGGGAGGCGTCGGGTGCACCATGGTTGCGGTCAATTTGGCCATCGCTCTCCAACGGACGCTGGATGGTGCGCGGGTCGGCTTGATGGATGCCAGCGTCCAATTTGGTGATATCGGTGTGATGCTCAACTTGCAGGCCAGCCGCAGTATGGCCGATTTAGTACCTCACATCGAAGAATTGGATACCGATCTGTTGAATTCTGTTCTGGCTCCCCACGGTTCTGGGGTCAAGGCCCTCTTGGCTCCCCCACGTCCAGAGGAAGCCGAGGTGATCTTGACCGGCGGGTCGTTGGGAAGTGCCGATGCAGTGATCAATGCCTTGTTGAATTTAATGCGCTCTGAGTTCAACATCGTCGTGGTGGACACATGGAGTTGGGTAGACGACATCACACTGAGTATCCTGGATGCGGCGACGTTGATCGTGTTGGTGGTGATGCCTAACATCCCGGCAATTAAAAGCGCTCGTCTGTTCTTGGAAGTGGCGAGGCAACTGGACTATTCGATGGACAAGATCGCGCTGGTTGTCAATGGGGTAGACCGGCGGATGGGCATTCGTGTGGAGCAGATTGAACAGGCAATGATCCCTGTGGTGGCCCAAATTCCTATGGATGCGCCGATTGTCCAGGCCTCTGCCAACCATGGAGTCCCCTTTTTGATGCGTGACGAAAACCGTCCGGTATCCCAGGGGATTATTCAATTGGCTCGGCATGTTAGTAATGTGCTGGTGGCAGAACAAGAAGCAGCTAAGGAGACTCAGACAACCGATGATGCTGTGAGTCGCTTGAGATTGAGCCGTGTGTTCGGCTAGAGGAGTTAGACGATGTCATTGTTAAAGCGGATTGAGCGGGAACGGCAAGCGGCGACAGGAGAACGACTATCACGATCAACCTCCAAACCTGAACAGCAGGCTGAAATGCGGGTGCGCCGAAAGCCGGCTTCTCCGGCTCGAGATGCTTATATGGACCTGAAATCGCGCATTCAAAACAAGCTGATCTCCGAATTGGATCCTTCGATGGATGTCACCAAGTCAGATGAGGTACGCCGCACCATTGAGGAAATGTATAACTCGATCCTCTCTGAGGAGCACATCGTTCTGAGTCGTGCGGAACGGCAACGGCTTTTCGAGCAGATTGTGGCGGAAATCCTTGGGCTGGGGCCGTTGGAACCATTCCTGGCCGACCCGACTGTAACAGAGATCATGGTCAATGGGGCCAAGAACATCTATGTGGAGCGGAGCGGAAAGATTGTCCGTACCAAGGCGGCATTTGAGTCGGACGAACACCTGATGCGGATCATTGAACGTATCGTGGCCCCCCTGGGGCGGCGGATTGATGAGAGTTCGCCATATGTAGATGCCCGCCTGGCGGATGGCTCGCGGGTTAATGCCGTGATCCCACCGATCTCATTGGTCGGGCCGGTGTTGACGATCCGGAAGTTCTTCAAGATTCCGTTGACGGTCGAGAAATTGATCGAGTTTGGAACCGTGACATCTGAGGCGATGGAATTCTTGAGGGCCTGTGTGTTGGCCCGGCTCAATATCATCGTTTCGGGGGGCACCGGCACCGGCAAGACTACGTTCCTGAACATCCTTTCGGGGTACATTCCTGGAGACGAACGGATCATCACCATCGAGAATGCAGCCGAGCTACAACTCCGTCAGGAACATGTCGTCACCCTGGAATCACGTCCCCCCAACATCGAGGGCCGTGGGGAGATCACGATTCAGGACCTGGTCATCAACTCTCTCCGAATGCGTCCGGATCGGATCGTCGTGGGCGAGTGTCGTGGCCCAGAGGCATTCGACATGCTCCAGGCAATGAATACCGGCCATGAAGGTAGCCTGACGACTATCCACGCCAATAACGCCCGTGAGGCCACCGCCCGCCTGGAGAATATGATTATGATGGCTGGGATGGACTTGCCGCACCGTGCCATCCGCGAACAGATCGCCGGCGCGTTGGATCTCATCATCCAATTGGAACGGATGCGGGATGGAAGCCGAAGAGTCGTCAGCATTACCGAGGTACAAGGAATGGAAGGTGACGTGATCACGATGTCCGATATCTTCAAATTTGAGTTGGCAGGGTATGAGGGTGGCAAGGTCGTAGGAATCTTGCGCCCGACTGGATTGCGTCCAAAATCTATGACGAAGATTGAGGCATCTGGGATTCGATTACCACCTACAGTGTTTGGAATGGGGCAAATGAGGCGATAGTAATGGTAAAGATTGTCAGTCGGTGAGGTGGCATGACGATGGGTAGCCTGGGGATGATTCTCATTGGCATGGCTGTGCTTGGCTTTTTGATCATCGTTGGAGGGGTGATCGCTTCGCGCCGAGCCAGCCAATCGTTGATCGAAAAACGACTGGGTTTGACCGATGCACAGACGGTAGATGTAGCCACGGGGCAGCGGCAAACGCCGGTGGGAGATGCCCTGAACCGAGTCTTAGCCCAGCGGGGCATTGGATCCACACTGGCCACTCAGTTAGCCCGTGCCGACATCAAGATCACGGTCGGAGAGTTTATGGCATTGACGGTGATCTTGATGGTCGCCGCCGGTGGGATAACCTACTTCCTCAAACGGGATATTTTGATCTCTGTGATTGCTACTCTGGTGGCTTTCTTTGCTCCGCGCATCTACGTCAATATGGCCCGGGGACGGCGACTGAAGGCTTTCAACGATCAGTTGGGGGATACCATTAACTTGATGGTCAATGGCATTCGAGCCGGTTATAGCGTCATGCAAGCGATGGAGGCCGTTTCCAAAGAGATGGGGCCACCCATTGCGGATGAGTTTGGCCGGGTGGTCAAAGAGGTGCAATTAGGACTGACCTTGGAACAAGCATTGGGAAATATGTTGCGTCGTATCCCCAGTGATGACCTGGATATGATGATTACCGCCATCAACGTGCAGCGTGAGGTCGGTGGTAACCTGGCAGAAGTGTTGGATTCCATCAGCTATACCATTCGAGAGCGGATCCGAATCAAGGGAGAACTGATGGCCAAAACCGGACAGAGCCGTTTGTCTGGGTATATGGTTGGTTTCGTACCGGTTGGTCTGGCTGTATTCTTGTACTTGATCAACCCGGATTATATAGGACAGATGCTGGATCATGTCTGTGGGTATATTATGTTAGGTTGCGCCGGTATTGGCATTGCAGCCGGTTTTGCGGTGATGAACAAGATTATGCAGATCGAAGTCTGATGTGGAAAATGGACACGTAGGGGGGTGATGAAATGGCGCTCAGGCGGAGTACTCCAAGTATCGAGGACCGATTGGCAGAGTTCGGCACACTGGATCGGCCGGTGACTTTGGAAGAGATTGAGCTCTCTTTGCCGTTTAGCGAACGTGTCTTGGTCCCAATCATCAATAAACTGGCCGATTTCGCAATGCGTTTTTCGCCTGCCAAGAGCCGGGAGGCGCTCCAACATAAATTGGACTTAGCCGGGAACCCATATGAGATGTCTCGTTTCGTGGGCACGCGCATCCTGGCGGCTATCCTGTTTGGCGCCTTGGGAGTCGCCGGGTTCTTCTTGGCCAAGACCTTGCCCTTCATCCAGCGGGTCTTGATGCCTTTGGTGGGAGCCGGCTTAGGGTATTACTTGCCGGTTTTGTCCTTGGGCAGTAAAATCAGCCGCCGTCAAAAGGAGATCATTCGCTCTCTGCCCGATGCCTTGGACTTGTTGACCATCTGTGTAGAAGCTGGATTGGGGTTCGATGCAGCCATGGCCAAGGTGGCGGAGAAGTGGGACAACGAGTTGTGTGTTGCATTCCGCCGGGTGATCCAGGAGTTGCAACTGGGGAAGTTGCGGCGAGAGGCGTTGCGCGAGATGGCGGATCGAATGGAGGTGCCCGATGTCTCCACGTTCGTGGCGGCCATTATCCAGGCGGACCAGTTGGGCGTGAGTATCGCCCGCGTCCTGCGAATCCAATCGGACCAGATGCGGATGCGGCGACGTCAGCGGGCTGAGGAGCAGGCTAACCAGGCTGGTATCAAGATGTTGCCGGCGATTGTCTTCTTGATCTTCCCGGCTATCTTCATCATCTTGTTGGGGCCGGCGGCGATCCAGGTGATCAAGATGGTCCAGTCTGGCCAGTTGGGCATGTTTTAGACAGGGGAGATCGGCGCTTCTCTCCTGGTCGAGTGTGAGAAACAACGCGAGTGCGTTATATCAGTCCCACCGTTGTGTGTCTGCGCTGTATGCCGGTGGTTGGGCGATAACAAGGCGGTTATCATCCTGTGATGGAGACATGGGGTCTTCAGTGGCGACAGTGGCATAGTCGCCTGTTGGATTTGTTGTTTCCCCCGCGTTGTGTCGGTTGTCATCGGGTGGGCGCATGGCTGTGTGCTGATTGTCTGAATGCTTTCCCTCTAGTCACTCCCCCGGTTTGCCCTCGTTGTGGGGATGCTGTAACGTCCAATGGGTTGTGTCGGCGTTGTCGGGTTTCTCCTCTGCAAATCGAGATGATTCGCTCAGTGGCCTACTTCGAGGGACCCGCGCGGGAGGCTCTGCATGCCCTCAAGTACCATGGACGTCTCGTCCTGGCCGAACCGTTGGGTTCCCTGATGGCGACGCATTGGCGGCGCTACGCTGACCCGGTGGACGTTGTGGTTCCTGTCCCTCTGCATGTTACTCGATTGCGTGAACGGGGATACAATCAGGCCGCCCTCTTGGCGCGGGAGATGGCCCGCCAGGCTGGGTTGCCGTTGGACGAGCGGACATTGACCCGTCAACGAGCGACCGTCTCGCAGGTTGACCTGAATGCCCAACAGAGGAAGGAAAACGTCCATGCCGCTTTTCGGTGCGCTGATGGTCGGCTTGCCGGCCAGCGCGTGTTGTTGATTGACGATGTGTGTACTACCGGGGCAACTTTGGAAGCCTGCGCCGCAGCATTGTATGCTGGTGGCGCAGTCCACGTGCAGGCTTTGACGTTGGCCCGTGCGCGTTACCGACAATCGGGGCCACATACCTGAAGTCGGCCCTGGATTCGGAAACAGCGCCTATAAATTTGTCTTAGGAGGTAACCTATGGATGTATCTATTTTCACTCGCAATATGGAGATGACGCCGCGTCTCAATGAGTACGTTGACCACAAGATCGAGAAGCTGGACCGCTATTTGTCTTCGATTGATGAGGCCCGTATAGATCTCTCGGTGGAAAATACCCGCAACGCGGATCATAGCCAGGTGGCCCAGTTGACTGTACGGGTTCGCGGTACGATTCTGCGGGCGGAGGAACGTACGCATGACATGTTTGCTTCGATTGATGCGGTGCTGGATAAAATGTACCGCCAGATTGCCCGTTACAAAGGTAAGCGCCGGGATCGAGGACACAGCATAGAGGAAGTGTTGCCCTTTGAAGAGATCGAAGTGCCGGAGGGAGAAATCGTGCGCGTCAAGCGGTTCGACGTGCGGCCGATGTCGCCGGACGAGGCCATCGAACAAATGGAGTTGTTGGGACATAATTTCTACATTTTCCTCAATGCTGAAGAGGATATGTTAAACGTGGTGTATAAACGGGGCGACGGAAACTATGGTTTGTTGCAACCGGAGTATGCTTGATACTGCCGTTGTGACGAAATGGGAGCAAAGGGGTCTGGGTAACCAGGCCCCTTTATCTTGTTCGTAGGGATTGGGTAAAGAGGACGACGATGTCCGGAGCGCTGGTTGGGTTTCTGATAGTGGGGGGTGGGGGGGCGAGCGAGGTTGAACGGACTGTGCGGGAAGCGCAGCGCGCAGCGGCCGCCGATCTGCTGGATGTGTGGCGGCAGGTCGAAGCGTTCTCTCACATCGTGGTGGCAACCGACGATGCAGAGTGGGGGGCGGCGCTTCCGGCCTTCCACTCTGTGGATGTGGACCTGGATGCGAGGCCGGAATCGGCGGGGACCCCGTTCCATTTTGGTCGCCGCCTGGCGGGCCTGATACGACGATATCGGCCCGACCGGGTGTTGTACAGTGGGGGCGCTTCGGCCCCTCTGATGCGCCTGGAAGAGTGGCGACAGATAGCCGCTCGGTTGCAGTCGCCGGCTTGTCGGCTGGCCGTCACGAACAACTTGCATTCCGGCGATTGGTTGGGATGGACCGATGCCTTGGAGGCATTGCCGTTTCTTTCCGATGAGACGAGTGACAACGCTTTGCCCTGGTTGTTGGCCGAACGAGGTGGGTGGCGAGTGCACGCTTTGCCTCCCTCAGCCTCCTCACGTTTCGATCTGGATACACCGACGGACCTGCTGATCGCTGACCGCCATCCTGACATTGGCCTCCACTTACGGGCCTTTCTGGATACTCTGGAGTGGGAAACTCCCTGGTTGGATAGCTTGCTGGAGGTGATGTTTCGCGAGGGAAGCAGCCTGGCCGTCATTGGACGGGTCTCGTCGGCGGCCTGGGGGGCGCTGGAGCGAGCGACCCGCTGCTGGATACGGGTGTTGGCCGAGGAGCGCGGAATGCGGGCCAGTGGACGACAGGCACGCGGAGAGGTGCGCTCGTTGCTTTCCGACTGGGTGGACCTGGTAGGTGTCGAGGGGATGGTGGAGCGACTGTCCGGTCTGGTGGATGGTATGTTGTGGGACAATCGTGTTTTGTTGGCAGCACGGGGACTGTGGCCCTCGGCGGCCGATCGCTTCAATGCCGACTTGGGACGCTGGGAAATGGTCACCGAGCCTTTCTTGCGGACGTTGACACGCGCAATCGTGGAGACCGGTCGGCCGATCGTGGTGGGGGGACATTCGGTGGTCGCCGGCGGGTTGATGGCACTGGTAGAGGGGGCGAGCGCAGGGAAGGGATAGACGAGAACATTGCCCTCGGTTACTCGGTGAGATTTTCGAGATAGGAGGATAGGATGCCTGTGATATTGGTCGTCTGTACCGGTAATTTGTGTCGTTCGCCGATGGTGGCCGGCCTATTACGAGAGCAACTGTCCCGGGATACCGGGCGGCGGGATTGGCGAGTCGTCTCAGCCGGCGTCTGGACGGAGGACGGTCGTCCGGCCAGTCCCTACGCGGTGGATGAGATGGCGCAGCGGGGAATTGACATCGGCGATCATCGCTCGCGTAACATTACCCGTCAGATGATGGCGGAGGCAGACCTGGTGTTGGTGATGACTCGTCAGCATGCCAGCGCTCTGGGAGCGGCTTTTCCGGAATACTTGCACAAGGTTTATCTGTTGAGTGAAATGGTTGGGTTGGAGTATGACATTCAGGACCCGTATGGTGGGACACGGGGCGATTATGCCCGCACCGCTCAGGAGTTGTCTGCATTGATCGAGAAAGGGTACGACCGGATTGTCTCTCTGGTCGAGAAAGGAGCATCCCAGCACTGAAGGATGCCTTCACTACCCGACATATTGATCGGTAACCCTCCCGCAGGTTTGAAATTACGTCAGTTGCACGTGTATAGCCCCACATCAAGGCACAAAATGCCCCCAAACCGCTTCTGAACCTGCGGGAGGGTCAAAATGTCGGGTGGTGAGTTCGGGCTGACGGTTGAAACCGTCTGAGGAGTTAAAGCTAAAGCTGGCTGTCTACCTGCGTGGACAGGACGCCCACGCAGGTGGACGCTTGGCTGCCAGCCCTCCAGAGGCAATTTCAATCGCTAACAGAAGTAGCCTGAGTAGTAGTTACGTTTGTGGTAGGTGGTTATTGCCCGGCGCGGTGAATTGCTCTACAAATACAGGTTTGTAGCAAGTGATTTATTGCCGCTTTTTCGTCCGTGTCCGGCGCTGCCAACTCTCCAGCGCGGTTTCTGTGGCGAGGAAAGCGAGGGGGGGGAGTTGGTCGGGAGGGAAGAAACCCACTCGGTCAGCATCGTCTGCGGCGTGTAGTTCGCCGCCTATCTGTTGGGCCAGGTAAACGATGGTGATGTCGGCTCCGTGGGAATGTTCCCTGCCGGGGATCACATCTAACAGCGCGGTTATCTCCACTTCCAACCCGGTCTCCTCCCGGCATTCTCGAACCGCTGCGTCGGCCGGTGCCTCGTCATAATCCACGAACCCGGCCGGGAACGTCCATTGCCCCCGGCGTGGCCGCATCCGACGGCGAACGAGAAGCACGTGACCGTTCTGTTCGACCAGTACCCCGGCGGCCACTTTGTGCTCTCGAAAGATGATGGTCTTGCAGGCCGGACAGTATCTTCGCACCCGGCCAAAGGCCAGGCGGTCCTCGAGGGGATGACCACAGGTGGGACAGTAATTTAAGGAGAGGTGAAGTGCCATAGCGCCTATTCCTCGGTTCCAGCCTGACGGGCACGCCACGCCAGTACGGATGCTACTATCAGGATCAGCGTCAATATTCCCAACCCGATTGCCCACACTCGCCACGGGGATGGCCCGGGGAAAGCGACGGCGGTTTCTGTCACAGGTTCCTCTTCTGGCAACGTCAATAGGGCTGCCGGGGATGGAGATGGCCCTTCTGGCTGTTCTCTGAATGTTTCCTCTGTTTCCTCTTCGGTAGCTGCTATGCCGCCCTCTGTGACAACTTCGGTGACAGGTGGGGCTGTGGCTATGGGAGGCATTGTTTCATACCGAGCCGTTGCAGTCGAGGTGGCTATGGCTGCTCCGGCTACCAGCGGTGCAGGGGAAGAGGAGAATGAAGGGCCGCTGTCCATTCCGGCCCCTAACGTTGGCGACAGGGCGGGAGGGGGAGGTGTGGACTCGCTGCCCAACGATTGGGCCTGTTCGTCGTCTGTGGCCTCTTGTTCTGCCTCGTGTTCGACCGCCAGTTCTTCTACCACCACAGTGGTAATGGCTTTCTCCGGCATATCGTACTCGACTGTCTGAGGTGCAGTAGCCATCGGCAGGTGAGAGAAGCGGATGCTGTTGACCAGGACGATGGCGAAGAGCATGGCGACGATTGTCGTGGCGACTGTCAGGGATGGGGCGATCCAGGGGGGAAGTACTCGCCGTCGGACTTTCGGAACAGTGGGGGCTGTCGGTGATGGACTGGAGAGCATACCGGGCGATAGGATGAAGTTGCGGGGGAGCGGTGCCTGGGGGAGGTCGTGTACCAGGGCAACCGTCCGGTGCAGGGTATCCAACCTGCGTTGGAGCGCCGGGTCGGTGAGCAAACGCGCCTCCAGGTGCTCGCGCTCCTCGGCGGTGAGTTCGCCGTCCAGGTAGGCCGAGAGTAGTTCGTCTTGTGTCATTCGCGCTGTTCGCTGTTTCATGATCGCCCCTCTTGTTCAAGACGATATTGGGCCGGTAAAAGTTCCTCGTCCTGCCGGGCGAGCAGATAGTCTCGCAATCTGGCCCGCGCCCGGGCCAGGCGGGATTTGACCGTGCCGATGGCGACCTGGGTGACTTCTGCAATCTCCTGGTAGCTCAATCGCTCTACATCGGAAAGGACCAGGGTGATGCGTTGGTCAGGAGGCAGGGTGGCGATACCGGCCTGGATGATGCGAGAGAGAGCTTGGCGCTCGGCGTATTGTTCGGGGGTTTCGTGGTCATCGGTCAGGATGGGGTTGGCTTCTTCGTCCACATCGCCGAAATCCTCGAAGGAAGTGGTGGAATGCCGTTTCCGTCGGCGGAGTTCGTCATAGCAGCGATTGGCGACGATACGCATCAGGTAGGATTTGAAGGAGCCGCCCCGAAATTTGTGGATGTTCTGGTAAGCCGCGATGAATGTTTCCTGGGTTGCGTCGGCGGCCGAGGCCGGGTCGGCCATGATGCGGTAGGCCAGGTTGTAGACTTGTTGCTGATATGCCAGTACCAACTCGTTGAAGGCAGCGAGGTGGCCTCGTTGGGCAGCGGCAATCAGTTCTTCTTCGTTCACCCATTCCTCCTGTGTGTGAAGGAATGCCGGAGTTTTCGCTACATCCCGAATTCGGCCACCAGGAATGTGTGGTCGGATGGACGTTCGGCCAGCCGGGCCGACACATCTATCCAGGCGTTGATGGAACGGTCAGCCAGTGGAGAAGTCGCCCAAATGTGGTCCACACGCCACCCGATGCCTCGTTCCACCGGATTACGGGCACGGTAGTCCCAGAAGGTGTACTGTCCTGCTTCCCCCGCGTGGTGTCGGCGAAATACGTCCTGGAATCCCCAGGCTCGTATCCGCTCCAGCGCCGCCCGGGCCAAGGGGTGGAAATCCACGTGGGTGGCCAGCCGTTGGGGGGCGTACACGTCTATCGGCTCAGGAGCTACGTTGAAATCGCCAGCCCACACCAGTGGCTCGTCGGGCCGGTAATCTCGCTCGAACAGTGCCCGCAAGTGGTCGAGCCATGCCAGTTTGTGCTGGAAATGCTCCGACTCGGCATCCCGCCCTTGGGGCACGTAGGTGTTGACGACCGGAATGCCGTCTATAACGGCTCGAATCAGCCGCGCTTCGTTTTCTCCGTCTTCTCCGTCCAGGCCAGAGCGGACGTCTTGTGGCTCGCTCCGGCTCGCAATGGCGACCCCGGCATAGGATTTCTGCCCTCGAAAGACGACGTGATACCCGGCTTGTTGAAATGGCTCTACGGGAAAGTCCTTATCCTGCACTTTGGTTTCTTGGAGACAAAGCACGTCCGGCGATTCTCGTTTCAACCAATTCGTCACCAGCTCTATCCGCGCCCGGATTGAGTTCGTGTTATACGTTGCGACCTTCCATGAAGATATATTTTCCACCGTTTTCTCCCAACAGGCGTATGATTTCTTCAATGCGTCCGCTCTGACGCCCCATCTGGTAGGCAGTGGTCACCACGTCTCGAAAGGCCTGCGAGCGGATGTAGGCGTGTTTGTCGTTGACAACTTCCAACAGCCAGACCAGGGCGTCGCGGCTGCTGGCGTCTATCGTGCGTCCCCATTCCTCCGTTCCAAAGGTGCGGATCAATGCAGTGGCTCGTAGAACCTCCTCTACGATTTTGTCCATCTTGCTCTCCGATTTGTGCGTTTGCTGTTACCTGGGCTGTGCCCAGGGCGCGAAGGAGCGGGTGCTTGCAGATAAGTATACTTCCCTTTGTGGTGGAGTGCAAATGTGGGCGACGGTTGCCTGTAAGAGCTTGTCCGAAAAATCGCTCCCGTAGCCGCGCATCCCTATACGCGGCGGACGGCATAGGGATGCCATCCTATTTTTCGGGTAACTGTTCAGGCTATTTCTGTTGGCTATTGAAATCGCCTCTAGAGGGCTTGCAGCCGAGCGTCTACCTGCGTGGGCGCGCCTGTCCACGCAGGTGGACAGCCAGCTTTAGCTCCTCAG
>CAZXVB010000041.1:0-1539 GCA_964643875.1 uncultured Anaerolineales bacterium
GGGTCGGCTCCATCGAGGCCGATAACCAGACAGGTGTTCATTTTGTTGCTCCTTCTTCGTTATCCTTGTCCACACCCGGCGGGGGCGATTGGTGGTGGTTGTTTTGATTGGTGTGTTTCCACAAATCCCTGTAGGCCGTTTCGATAGCCGGGTAGACCTGCCGCCAATCATAGCGGGTCTCGATCAGT
The DNA here is from genome assembly GCA_964643875.1 of uncultured Anaerolineales bacterium. Lineage (GTDB taxonomy): Bacteria > Chloroflexota > Anaerolineae > B4-G1 > B4-G1 > CAZXVB01. The sequence continues at coordinate 189 of CAZXVB010000041.1, forward strand.
CGGCGGCCATTGACCGCCAATCGGTCGGCCATCTCGCGCTCCCGGATCAACTGACAGACGGCAGCAGCGAAATCTGTCGCTTGGTCTGCTATCAAAATGTCCTCGTTGGGGGTGACCTCAATGCCTTGACATCCAAACGAGGTGGAGACCAGGGGCATCCCCCAGGTCAGAGCGTCCAACACTTTGACCCGCATCCCGCTCCCAAAATGCACCGGGGCAACCATCACCGCGCTCTGCTCCAAATATGGCGTCAGGTCTTCCACATAGCCGGTGACGATCACATCGGGGATACGGGCGCCCAGTTGCCGGATCTCTCGGTCGGGGCGGCCCCCAATAAGATACAGTTTCACGTCCGGTAGTTCCGCTTTGATGTGGGGATACACCTCTCGAACGAACCACAGCGCCCCTTCCACGTTGGGGGGGTAGAACATTGAGCCGACGCTGACGATATGTCGGGCGTCCGGCCGACGCTGGATCACAGGGACCATGTCCGGCGCGGCGGCGATGGGTACAACGGTGATCGGGCGAGATGTGCCTGACAAACGAGCTATGGCCTGCTTGTCGGCTTTGGTCACAGTCAGGATGTGGTCGAACTCACGGCATATGTGGCTTTCGTAGCGGGCCAGCTTGGGCCATTCCAGCCGGGCAAATGCCCGTTTCAGGAATGAAGCCCGGCCGTCCTCGGCGACACCTCGGATCACGTCGGCATAGACGTTGTGCTTGTCAATTAACCGGGGTAACCAGGTGACGTCCTCCACGCACTGGGCCGTCTTGATCTGGTCCACATGGATCAGGTCGAATCGCTCCTCGGCCAACAGGCGCTCAACGACATGGCACATCTCGGCGCTGCGATGGCGAATGATCATAAATGGCTCCCCGGTAATCAGGCTGCGCAATGCCCGCCCTAAATCGCGTATCCGAGAGCGCCGAAAGAGCACCGGGTGCACCCGGCAGAGTTCAGGTAAAGGCCCCAGATTGGCCAGCTCATCCGTCGAACGCACCAACGGCACCAGGGTCACGTCATACCGGGCCGAAAGGTACTTGATGACCAAAAAAGTGCGAATGCGTGGGCCACTATCCAGTGGATAAGGCAGAATCTGGCTCAGGAACAAAACCTTGGGTTGGCGCGCTCCGGTGTATGTCATCAGACGGTTTCCTGTTCTCGGCGCGGAGCGATCAGGTCGCGGATCAGGATGTGGTAGGAGCGGATATTATCTCCGATCCAGGAGCGGTCACGGCGAGGAAGGAGTAGTAACAACTTCCACAACCCCCATTTGCAAATCGAGGTCACTAGCAAAGCGCCATCGAACAGCCGGGCGACCCGTGGGCCGTGATGCTTTTCCAGAAACCG
>CAZXVB010000041.1:1549-13238 GCA_964643875.1 uncultured Anaerolineales bacterium
TTGCTCTCGTAGACCATCACCCGCCGCTTGATCGGCGCTCGGGACGAACTTTGCCCTCCCCAGTGCAAGACTGTGGCGGCCGGGAGATAATAGACCGTCCAACCGGCCTGTCTGGCTCGCCAGCACCAATCCACTTCCTCCGAATACATAAAGAAATCCTCGTCCAGGTCGCCGATCTCAGCCACAGTCTCCCGGCGGATCAGTAGACAGGCTCCTTGCATCCAATCCACGGCCCGCGTCTCCTGGCTCCGGTGCGGGGGATAGCTGGGGAAATAGGGGCCGCGGAAGAGTTTGGAGAGTTTGGTCATCAGCAACAACTCGCTGAACAGACTGGGAAAATCCATATAGGAGGACTGAAAACTGCCATCCGGGTTCAGAATTTGTGGACCGACGATGCCGGCCCGGGGATGCGTCTCCATAAACTGCACCATCCGCTGGAGCGATCCCGGCAACAGGACTGCGTCGCTGTTCAACAGAAGAAAGTAGCGTCCCCGAGCGATGGATAGGGCCTGGTTGTTGGCGCGCACAAATCCCCTGTTCTCCCGATTGACAATCAGCCGCACGGCGGGGAAATCCCGCCGGATCATCTCGACGCTGCCATCGCTAGAAGCGTTGTCTGCCACGATGATTTCGTGTGCCAAGTCACCGGCCGTCTCGTAGATCGAACGCAGACACGCGGCCAACAACTCGCGGGTATTCCAATTGATGACAATAACCGATACGTTCATAGAGTCTCAAACCTGTCAGGACTTGAAGATTGCAATGAGAATTGCAAAGCCCATACCGTTCCCATAAAAAACCAATTGACCACTGCCGAGTCGAAGCCGACAATTCCCTGGGTGTAGGCAAAAGGAAGCAACCAATCCCCCAAGGCCATTGCCACCACACAACCCGTAGTGCCGGCCAACACGGCGGCCGCCAGGCCCTCGGCGAAATCCCCTCGCCCCTTCAGCGCCCGCCGAATCGTGTAGCTGCCCCACATCTGAGTCACAAAGAACCATATGAAAAACACCGTTCCCACAATGCCGGTCTGGGCCGCCACGTCTATGTAGTTACTGTGGGAAGCCATCCCTTCCGTGGGGAAGTAACTCATGTAGTACGATGCGTATCCCGCCGGGCCGGTACCGAGGAGCAGATGCTTGCCGGTGACTCGCCAGTTGACCTCATAAGCCGCCAGCCGGGTTATGCCACTCCGCTCCGACTCCAATTGGAACTCGGTGCGCCAGTAGTAACCGCCAGCGCCGATCACCATCACGACAATCAGCACCAGCGCCAGCCATTTGAAGCGCAAGAAAGTAAGCACCCCAATGACAACGAAAATCGGCACCCAGCCGGAGAGCCAGGCCATACGGCGGAAAAAGCCCACGTAAATCCAGCCGGCAATGTAGGCTAACAAAGCGGCTTTCATAGCCCAATGTAGGCGACGGTCGAATAAAACGAATGCCAGCGCCAGGGCGACGTACCAAGTCGCATACAGGCCGTGTGTATTGATCCATAGCAATCCGTTTTGAAACACGATCCGACGGATCGTTTGCGTCGGTCCAACACCCAAATCGAGTACCAGGGTGACCAGGAGACTAACTGCTCCTGCGGACAGATACAGCCACGCTAGCCCCCGCAACCAATGAACATCCCTCAGCAGATTGACCGTCATCAAAAACGCAGCCGGCAGGAGCGCCATGACCACGGCCGAGGCCACCGAAACGAATGGCGAGCCGATATTGTGCACGAATACATCCTGATAAGCCCGACTCCAGAGCAGCGAGATGAACACCGTCGCCATGAAGGCCAATAGTGGGAAGTTGGCCGGTGTTGGTTGCAGGAAGAGACGTTTTTCTTCGACCAACATGCGAACAATCCACACTACCAGCATACCACCGCATGCGATTAGACTGATCACGATCTCACTGGCAGTGCCGGTCGGCAAGCGGAAGCGAACGAAGACGGTCGCCAACAACATCGCCGCGAACCCCAACCGACTCTCCCGAAGCATTGCGAATGCTACCAAGGGCACGAGGGCAACGACGAGTGCCAATGGGGCCAGGCGCGGACGGGCTGCCACGAAACCCAGGGCCGGTAGTAGCAGTAACACCCCGGTAACGATGGCAGTCCGCAGCATCTGGCTTTGGCGGCGCACCAGGATGGATTGGAATGGCAAGCGAACTCTCATAATGTGTCCATCTTTTGTGTGCCGTAAGCGGCGACGCGATCGAGCAATTGTTCCAAGCGTGCGCCGATGGTTTCCCACGAGTACCGTTCTGCAACCAAACGACGTCCATTGGCGGCTAGCTTGGCCCGCAGCGCCGCATCTCCCAGCAGGCGCATAACGGCCTGCGTAAAATCGGCGGGCTCATCGGCAATGAGGATGTTCTCCCCGTCGGTCACCCTCAATCCTTCAGCCCCCTTGCTCGTCGCCACGACTGGTGTACCGAGCGCCATCGCCTCCAATATCTTGAGCCGTGTGCCTCCACCAACCCGCAGCGGCACAACGCAAGCCCAGCTCTGCGCAATCGCCGGCCGGACGTCGTCCAGGTAGCCGGTCAGTTCGACCCCATTGCCAGGTGATAACCGCTCCACCGGCACGCCATCGTAGCGGCCGGTAATGCGCAAGGTGACTTGTGGGTTTTCGGCACGGACCAATGGGAAGATGTGATGCAAAAAGAACTCCATAGCGTCATAATTGGCGTTGTAGGTCAAAGCCCCTGGAAAGATCAATGTGTTTGGCTGTGGCGTTCCCCACTCTCCATCGTAGGCCGTCACATCAATCCCGTTCGGCAACACAAACACCTGCTCTGGATTGAGACGCGGGGCCAAATCCAATAGACGCTCCCGATCCACATCGGAAACTGTGACCACCCAGTTGAACTTCTCGGCCATCTGAGCTTCGAAACGGCCAAAGGGCAGCCAGTACCCCCAGGCGCGTATACGTCGGCTCCATGAGGTTGCTACCTCGACCTGTTGCCGCTGGATGGAGGTCTCGATGTTGTGTTCGACCAGCACTTTTGGTATGGCGCGCAATTCCTCCCACAAGGGCCATAGATAATTTGTCATGTACAACGTATTGACCCATATGAGGTCGGGCTGCCATTCGTACACCTTTTGCCTCAACGCCACAACAACGTTGGGTGAAGGCGGGCCATAGAAATGGCGCGGGTCTCGCCGCACCAGGCTCCAGAGAGCATCCTTCCATTGCCGCCGGCCGTCCAGACGACCGGGAAGCTGGTACACCGGTTGAATGGCCAACACACGTTCGCAATACGGCGCGATCCGGGTCTTGTGTTTTCGTTCCTCCTCAGACTGAACCAGTGAAAAGAGGTACACTGAATGTTGTCGAGCCGCCAATTGGATCAGACCGGACTGTTGGATACGAATGCCGGTATCCGGCGGCCAGGGGAAAAAAGGACAAACAATCAACAAACGCATATCTTGCCTCTCACTGAAATGGTAGGTGGAAATCCAGTGTATAAGCGAGATCTCTTGTCCGCTCGCCGATTTTGCGAGCCGGCACCCCGCCCACGATATCGAAGGGGGCCACATCTTTGGTGACGACCGCTCCTGTCGCCACAACAGCGCCTCGGCCGATGCATACAGCAGGCAGAATTGTCACCCTGGACCCCACATAGACGTAATCCTCGATCACGACCGGTCCACCGACCATCGCAAAGTGTGTGTCCTGAGGGTCATGCTGAGCGGTGAAGATAGCTACTTCTCCTCCGATGTTGACATTGTCACCGATGGTAATGGTATACCTACCATCTAGAAAGGCGTCATAGCCAATGATCGTGTGGGCGCCGATGTGTACCCCTTCCGGCGCGTAGAAACGGGTATGCCAGTGAATCACCGAGGCAGGGCCAATACGCACGCCAAACCAGCGCCGATAGGCGAAGCGACGCAGGGCATGCCAAGGTACGCGACCGATCAGATACAGTACGTACAGGCGGAAGCCTTTGTACGTGTGCCACGCTGCCCGCGCCGGTGGCACAGCCCACGCGGGGATCATTTTCCGCCAGGATGGAAGTGATGAGGTCGGCCGGACGGCGTTCATCTTACCCTCCTCTCGGCGACCGGCCCCCAGCGCCCCAGCACGACGTCGGCGACGCCGCGCAGCGTGGCGTTCCGGTGGGCGCGTTTGTGCCGCCATCGGGGACGTATGCTCCACGTCACCACCCAACGCAGATATTCGCCGAACAGCGTGTGCCACCAGGCCCGCCAACCGGCATGGGCGCTCTTGAGGAACAGGAGCCGGTTGCGAACCATGTAGTAATGCACCGCCGGTGAACTGTCCCGCGCGTCGAGGGGAATCTTGTGCCAGATTCGAGCCGCCGGGACGTGAACAATCTCAAATCCGGCCCACTGCGCCCGTACACACCACTCCGTTTCCTCGAAATAAGTGAAAAAGCGCTCATCCAAGCCCCCGATCCGCTCCAATACAGCTCGTTTGACCAGCAACGCACACCCGGTGACGAAATCCACCGGGCGCGGCTGCGTACCGAACTGGCCGATGTCCCACTCGTTGAGGCCGACCATAGCTGTGCGACCGTGCAGCCAATCTATGCTCCCGCCTGCCGACCAAATGCGGTCAGGAGAATCGTAGTAATAAATCGTCGGTCCAGCAATCCCCACCTGTGGGTCGGACTCGGCCACGTTCACCAAATGGCGCAGAAAATCCGGAGCTACTTCGGTGTCGTTGTTCAGGAGCAAGGCATAGTCGCTGCCCTGTCGCAACGCACGATACAATCCGATGTTGTTGCCGCCAGCATATCCCAGATTCACGTCATTCTCCACGACCATCACGGCCGGGAATCGTTCCCGGATGATGGCCGGTGAGCTGTCTGTGGAACCGTTGTCCACCACCAACACCTCATAGGCGGGATAGTCCAACCCCGCCAGCGACTTCAGGCAGGTCAGCGTGTCCGTCAGGCCATTCCAGTTGAGGACGATGATGAGCACTTTGGGCAATTTGGGCGTCATGCCATTACTCCGACGAACTATCTCGATAGGTCTCCACCGCCGTGACGATGAAATCGGCGAACAGCGGTCCAATCGTCTCATTGGCCGTTCGATTGGGATGGGAATCATCCCCGGTGCGGTAGGCGGCCCGCAGGGTATTGAAATCGGGATCCGTAGCATCCCCTTCGGCCAGCAGGTCGAAGAAATCGAAGGTAAAGAGATTGACGTGCCCGGCCAGGAACTCGTCCGACGTGAGCCAGTCGGCGAAGGCCCGCGCCCGCGCCGCCTCCGCCGGGTTGGTAGCGGCGGGGTTCAGCGGCGGCGGCGTGACGACGATAAAAATCTTCTCTGGATGGCGATCCATCACATCCCGCATCCCACGGTAATAAGCCTTGTACCGTTCCAACTGTTCTTCGGAAGAGATGTTGTTGACCGGGAAGCAGGACTTGAACACAATTACATTGTGCTGCAATAGCCCACTGAGCGTGTTCAATGGCAGGTCGTATTCACGTTGGGCGAAGATCACTGCCAGGCCGTTGGGGTCCGTGTTGTCGTTGGGAACGTTGTAGCTGTACCCTGCTCGTGTGCCGTCGGGTCGGGTCAAGCCGATGGCGTTGTAGTCGTGATCCCAGAAGCGGAAGCCGGCAGCAGTCAACCGCTCTCGCACACCGCCCTGTGCGATGAGGTTGCGTCCGGTGGAGTGATGCAGGAAAATCACATCGGCGAAGTCGCCGCCTGATTCCTCAGAAGGCCGGTCGAGTACTGCCCGAGCAACGTGCACGAGTGCCCGCGCCCTGGAACGTACGCCACGTCCCCAAGGGCTAAGGGCAAAACCGCCTAACAGCAATAGCAGAATAACCGTAACGCCGGCCCGCCAACCTCCTGGCCATTTCCAACGTCGTTTGTCGCTTGTAGGGTTCATTGCTTTACCACCGCCCGATATATCGCTTGCAATTCCGTCATTTCCTCCGCGACCGTTTTCACCGGCTTGATCCCCGCCCGCAGGCGAGCGAGCAATCCGGGTTCTTCAATCAACCGTCGCAACGCAGTCGCCAAACTCGCGGCCTCTCCTGGCGGAAAACACAGTCCATTGACGCCTTCCTCGACCAACTCGGCCATCCCCCCCAGGTCAGAGACAATGACCGGAGTTCGATGGGCGAATGCTTCCAGGATTACATTGGGGCTGTTTTCGTACCACAATGACGGTACTACGACCACGTCCAATTCGCGCAATACACGGCTGACCTCTGTCCGCTCGTAGACGCCCGCCAGGTGCAGGCGCGGGTCACGCGCCGCCATACGGCGTAGGCGGCGGGCGTAACGCGGAAAGGGTGCCGTATCGCCGTAGACTTGCACCTCCAAATTGGCGTTTGGCAGGTGGCGCAGCGACTCGAACAGGACGTGTACCCCCTTGTGCGGCGTGATCTGGCCCATATATCCTACCCGCAGAGGGGTAGAGGCGCTCCTTCGCGGCTGCTTCTGCAATTGCTCTGGCAACAGGTCGAAGTCCCGCCCTTGACGCGAGAAAACAATGCGTTCTTCTGCCACGCCCGCATAGACGAACAGTTCCCGCAGAAAACGGGAGGGGCTGATGATAGCGTCCACGCCGGACAACGTCTCAAGCAGGAAGTCCATGCGGGCTTCGATCTGAAGCACACGCGCCCGGCGTCCGCGCCAAAAGGCGGTCATCAGTCCAGGCACCACCCGACCCGCTAGCCGGTAGCGGCGCTTTCTTTCGCCCAGACAACGGACGCAGGTGGATGCCTCGAATGGCGGATGGCACAGGCTCCCGTCGCTGCGTAACAGGTTAATGCGCGGGCAGAGGAACCAGAAATCAGTCAACGTGAGCACCGTCGGAATCTGCAAATCCATCGCCGCCCGCAGCGCACTGCCGGACAGCAAGTACCCACCGATGAGATGCAAAAGATCGGGCTTGTGTTGCCTCAGATAGCCACGCAGGTGTGCCCCAATCCAGGGGTTGTCGTACTGCCAGCGGAACGGGTCGCCGCTGGCCGCCAGGTCAAAGTAGAGCCGCCGCACCGGCAGACCATCGTAGGTCTCGTCTGTAAAGGCAAGGCCATCTTCAGTGGCGTCAATCGCCTCGACGCAGACCACACGCACATCGTGCCCATGTGCCTGGAGCCAGGCTGCAGTGCGGTAGGCCCGCAACTCGGCCCCACCGGTATAGTGCGGCGGAAAATGGTGCACACCGATCAGTATCTTCACCGGGTATCGCTCCTCACCCAACGTGCAGTCACCATCCGGCGCAGGAACGCGATCTCCTGTCGCTCAAGGCCACCGGATGCCAACAGAGTCACCAGGTATGTGAGCGCTCCGATGCCGATCAGCGCCAATAGCCCCTGCCAAGAGTCTGCCGCGGCGAAAGCAGGGAGCCGAGCCAAGGCAGATTCCGCTAGATAGACAACCACGCCCATTACAACGACGGAAGCCACGATCCGCCATACGGCGTCCCGGTGTCGGCCGACCAGTCTCTCATTGCCGATCAGATGCCAGTACTGAGCCAGGCGGATCGTTCGGCCAGCGACCAAGGCCAACGCCGCCCCCAGGATGCCCCATACCGGCACCAGGATCAGATTCAAGAGCACGGTGATGGCCGCGTTGATTACGTTGATCCGGGCGGCGGGCCGTTCCAGGTGAAGCGTATTCGCCACCCGCCCCAGGAGTTCCAGTAGGAAGAGGCTAGGTAGTGCCCAGAGCACCATCTGCAACACTGGGATCGAGTTGAAAAACGTATCCTCGTACAGCGTGATGATGATCCGGTGGGCTAATACAGTCCCTCCCACGACGATGGGCAGGCAAACGATCAGCAGATACTTGATGGATTTCCACACCACGCGCGGCAGTGATTCCGGCGACTCCTTATGACTGCGTACCAATGAGGGGTACATCGCAATCGCAATGCTTTGAGCGATCAACAGCACCATGTTGAGCAAGGTCCAGGGTACGTTATACCAGCCCACAGCCGCGTCGGTGAGGATGAAAGACATCAACACTGTGTCGAAACGTTGCATGAACACATACGCAATGCCACTGACGCCAAACGGCAAGGCGGCCAAGAGCAGTTGCGGCCAATGATGCACTGTCAACGTCAATTTTCCGACCCCCAGCCGAAAAAGCGTCCAGCCGGAGAGCAGGCCAGCCACAGCCACGCCCACCAACGAAGCGATCACCAGGCCGATGAAGCCGATGCCAGACATCAACAAGAGCACGCCCAGGCCCCAAAACACCAATTGGTTGATCAAGGAGAAGGTGGACGTGTAATCCAGTCGCTCCCGCGCCGTCAAGGCGCTATCCAACGGCCCTTGAAAGGCATACAAGAGCAGACCGACGCTGGCGATGAGGATCCCCCACACCATATCCCCCTCTTTCCCCAACCACAGCGCTGAAAGCGGAGCAATGACGATGATGACGAGTGAGAGCATCCCCCGGATGGCAATGATGTTAGGCAGCAACTCTGCTGTCTTACGGCGATCCTGTGCCATCTCGCGTACCGCATACGGTGACATTCCCCAATCGGTAAAGATCGCGAATATGGTCACATACGCCATAACGGCTGCATAGCGGCCAAAGTGAACCGCCCCCAATCGGCGTACAACGTAGACGTTGAATAAAAATGCCAATATCTTGAGCAGCATCTGAATGCCCAGCACAAATGCCGAGTTGCGGGCCACAGTGGCCAAAACCGCTTGCTCCTGCTGCTCTACCTTTGAGAGCCGATGGGGTGCCCCTGATGGCAGAGACGCGGCTACTGCCGCGTCTTTTATTTCTTTTCCTATACTCGTGACTTCGCTCAACCCAATTCCCTATACCTTGATCTCCAGAGTATCCTCCAACATCCGTGTGACATCGGCCGGATCAACCAGCCAACGCAGGCCCTTCCGGACCGCTGGCAAGCGACCGCTCTTTCGCCATCGGCGGGCCTGTTCCTTGCTGACTCCCAACTGTTGCGCCGCTTCCTTCAGCGTCAGCCATCCATCTCCTTGCCCCTCTGCAATCTTCTCGGTCGCCCCTCCATAGTAGCGATAATTACCATCCGATTTGACCCGATTGACCGTAATCCCCAGTAAATGCACACCGGGCTGCCGTAATAACCGATCCCGCGCCTGCTCGATCAACTCTCGCCGGCTCTGTCCGACGCTGGCGACCAGAATAGTCCCTTCAACCAACGTCGCAATCACCGTGGCGTCCGGCGGGCCGATCACCGGAGGACTATCCACCAGAACCACGTCGCTTTGCTGGCTCAGTACGGCCAGTAGATTTTGAAAACGTGGGGAAGTCAACAAAGTCGCCGGGTCAACCGGTGGACGTCCAGCAGTCAGCAACATCAGACCGTCGTAGTCCGTTTCCTGCAGGGGAATGACCTGAGCATCCACCGTGTTGGCGTGCCGCAACACATCGGCCAGACCAATGGCATTGGGACGATCCAAGTACTCATGCAATGTAGGGCGGCGCATGTCACTGTCTACCACTATGACCCGATTTCCGGCTGCTGCCAACACGACAGCCAGGTTGGCGAGCACGAAACTCTTCCCTTCGGAAATTCCCGGGCTGGTCAACAGCAGTGTTTTGAAGGGATGGTCCGGACGCATCAAAAAGATATTAGCCTGGATCGTTCGGACACCCTCGGAGACCGGACTGAGAGGGTTAAAAATGAGCGATGCTTTGCGGGAAGTCTGCTGGGGGATCACACCCAAAACGGGCATCTCCAGTATAGATTGCGTCCCCGCCTCTTCCCAGCGTAAGGAAGTGTCCAGATATTCCATCAAGAAGATCGCCCCCAAAGCCAGTCCGACGCCTGCCATACTGGCGATGGCGACAATCAATTTCGTTTTGCTGGCGATCGGCCACTGGGGGGGCACAGCCGGCTCGAACAGCGACAGCACGTTGGGTGATTCAGCTTGATACGAATCCAACAGATTGGCATACGTCATTTGGTAGCGGTTCTTGACCTCTTCGAGGGCTGCAATCCGATCCTGCGCATCCTGAATTTCTGCCGCCGATGTCAAATCAGCCAAAGAAGTCGTCAGGGCATTGATCCGTTCGTTGACATCTGTGACCTTCATTTGAAGCTCCTCCAACTGCCGACGGATGAATTCCTGCTGAGCCGGATCGCTCCCTCCCGACGCCGGGCTGCGCCGGATCAGTTCATCAGCCAGGGCATTGGCGATCAGCGCTGCGGCCTCGGGGTCTGTATCCGTCACCTGAATCTCCAACAGTTGGGCGCCGGAATAGATGCGCGTACCAATCTGCTCGGCCAGTTGTTCCGGCGAGCGCTCCAACCCCAGTCGTTCGATGACTGCACTGGTAACCGGGCCTTGTCGTACCAACTCGGCGTATGCAGCGGCCAGGGTGTTGCTCAAATTGAGTTGCCAGAGATCGGGATCAGGATTCTGCAATCCACTTCCGACCATCACGGTAGCTGCCGCCTGGTAAAAGTCCTGCTTCTGGGACGTCAGTTGGTAGCTCACCCCGCCAGGAATGAGCGCACCGATGATCAACAACCACCACCAGTGGAAAATCAACTTCAAATAATATCGTACCGTATTCCCGCCCATCTTACTCTGGTTCGTCCGTTTAGTTTGCCTCATTTAGCTCACAACTAACTTGCAACGACATTTGCCTTGACCGAAGATGGCGGAAGAAGTTGCCCATTACCGGCGAAATAATACCCCATCCTCCAGCGGGTACGAATGTATTGGGGCTTAGCCGGATCGTCTTCGATCTTGCAGCGCAGGTATCGAACATAGACACTCAGGTAACTCATTTCATCTGCGTACTCTGGTCCCCACACACTGATCAACAACTCCTTGTGCGGCACTACCCTTCCCTGTTGACTAACCAGATACATCAGCAAACGGGACTCGATGGGTGTCAGATGGATCTCCTTCCCGTTCTTTGAAACAGTTCCTTCCCTGAGATCGACACATAGATTCCCGTCATCATAGATCATTTGCCATTCCTTGCGAGAGTTTCTTTGGGTACGTCGCAGCACGGTACGGATACGGGCCTTCAATTCATCGAAACTACAGGGCTTAGTCAGGTAATCGTCGGCACCGATGGAAAGCCCTTTCAAGACATCGGATTGTCCGGTTCGGGCTGTCAACATGATGATAGGGGTGTCGCACATGCTCCGCAGACGCTGGCAGGTGATCCAACCATCCATACCTGGCATCATAATGTCGAGTACAATCACATCCGGGCGGTGTTCATATGCTTGTTTCAATCCCTCTTGACCATTTTCTGCGGTCAAAACCTGAAACCCACTTCGCTCCAATCCCAATTGTAACAAAGTCAATAGTCCCGAATCGTCGTCAATCACCAAGATTTTATGATCCATTGTTCCCCATCCTTGTTCGACAAACATAGAGCCTCTGCACTTTCTCCGATCAGCTTACCCCTATCACTATACTAGATAAGTGTATGGGGAAAGTGAACAAAAGGTCAAAAAACACAAAAACCCTCCTCCAAATCAGTGATGGAGGAGGGAAGGAAGAGGCAATTCTCGCGGTCGCCTTGCTTGTAGAAACACAAGGCCTGTACTATGGTTGGCCTTTGGCTATGTCCCTCTAACTTTCGTCAGTGTATATGGCAGTGTCAGGAAACCGACCACAGGTGACTCCGAAAATGGCCTGACACAGCCGCAGGTTTCGAACTTGCAGCAGTGCTCTTTTTTGCCCGCTGGGGCCGGTCTCCCGACCGCGCCCAACTCATTTGAAAC
>CAZXVB010000042.1:0-7479 GCA_964643875.1 uncultured Anaerolineales bacterium
CCTACGGTTGAGCCGCCGCACCGTCTTCTCGCGCAGGTAGAGCCGCCAGGCGAAGACATAGCTGTAGGACCCGATCTGGACGCGCAAGGTGACGTGCACAGCCCCTTTGCAGTAGGCCGTCTGCCCCTTCCCCGACGCCGAGTGATCGAAGATCCAATCTACCGCTTCCAGGGCGTGGGTGTCTTTGTCCTTGCGTGTTGCAGAGTCGTCGATGCTGGCCCAGATGATAGGTTCGGCGCCCTCCTCTTCAGCTCGCTGCAGCATGTCGGCGAGAGCGAAAGGCCCCAACGCCTGGTAAATCTCTTTCGCTTCCCAAGGGCTGACGCGGAAGAAATCGGCCACGGCGCTGGCGTCCGGCGCCTCCACCCACTGGCGATACAGGTTGGCGAGCGTTTTTCGTCCCTCGCAGACGATGATGGCATCCGCCGTGCGGAGCAAGTGCTTGCGCTGTGGTTTGGAAAGGTTCAAGTGCAACAGTGTGACGAACGTGACAAGAAACGCCGATGGGTGTACAATGCGCTTCAGCATGGGGCTGCCTACTGGTTCGGAACCGGGCTTGACTTTTCGCCAAGCCTACCAGAGGTGGCCCCATCTTGCAAGTCAGCCTAAATTTGCCAGAGTCCAGGTACAACCATTTTCGAGAATCATAGCACATTAGGGATCAGACTATGAAACCACAGGATAACACTTTGTATGAAGGCGATTGTGTAGAAATTATGAAGCAGTGGGATGACAATTGCGTTGATCATTGTATAACCGATCCACCTTACAATATGAGCAAGAAGAACGGTCTGGGTTGGGCTTTTTCTTCGCACGTCACGATGAGTGAAGAATGGGACATCTACCCACGTACTGAGTATTTGGAGTTCTGTAAAGCCTGGCTTGCGGAAGTGTGCCGTGTAGTGCGTCCCAACGGGAATATTTTCATTTTTGGCTCGTTCCATAACATATATGATTTGGGACATATCATTCATAACCTGGATCTAAAAGTACTCAATTCAATTGTCTGGTTCAAACCCAATGCTCAACCTAACATTACTTGCCGTATGTTTACCGAAAGCACTGAACATATTATCTGGGCTTGTAATGCTCCTAAAGACAAGGCGACTGGATGGGTGTTTAACTACGACATAGCCAAGAAGCTAAACGATGGTAAGCAAATGCGGAATATGTGGTCAATACCTTATCCCCCTGCCCGGGAGAGGCAATATGGCAAACACCCTTCACAAAAGCCGATAAAATTGATGACCAGAATTATACTAATTGCTACCAACCCTGGTGATTTGGTGTTGGATTGCTTTGGTGGGAGTGGTACAACCGCTGTAGTGGCTCAAAACTTTGGGCGTAGATGGGTAATGATAGAAAGCAATCCAGAATATAACGAAATTGCTAGACTACGGCTGAAAAACGTACGAGTTCCTATGCCTCTAGAACTTGTGCAGTCCAAATTAATCTGAAATTGTAAGCAAAAGTCGCCAGGAATGGAGAGAATGAATAGCCTTGTTCAGTTCATAAGAGAAATCAATTCAAGGCTCGGAGTTGTTTTGCCGGAGCAATGGCAAACTCTATCGGACACGGAAATTGCACAGCATTTTTTACAAGGGGTAAACCGATATTTCTTTCAAACGTACAGAGGGCTTGGGACGACAGATTTTCAAGGGGAAGAGCTACAGTACTTTTCCGAGTTCCACAAGTATTGGGAGGCAAATCATCAGGCGATTCTGAATGCTCAGATCAATAGACCGCAGGCGCAGTTAGCAGCACAGGCGCTCAGTGATGCGGTCAAAAAGTATGGCAATGCGATTCTGAACGTAACCCACGAAGCCCGTGGCTTGTCGCCTCAAGCCATCGCTCAAGTACGCTTCTTCACCGCCAACCAGGATTTCCGTGAACCTCCGGAGAATCAGTTTGACAAATACCTCGATGATCCTACGCGCTTTGATGCTCACGAGATCGCTGAAAGCCCAGCAGATTATCTCGAGTTCTTGGGAATGACCAAGCTTTCTCAGACTGATAAGCGGCTCGACTTTGCTCGCAACGCAGCCAGGTTTTTGCTGGACAATAACATCACGGCTGTTGAGATTGCTCAATGTTTCGGCAATAACGCCATTCAGATTCGTGATGCACTGGTCAATGCCTCCAATATCGGCTACGGACTGAAAAAAGCCAATATGTTTATTCGGGATATGGTCGAGTTGGGAGTGTGGCCTGATCTTGAGCATTTCGACCGGATAGACGTAGCCAGCGACATCAACACGATGAAGCTTGCTCTACGTGCCCGGATTTTACGGACAGACATCCCCCTACTGTCCAGTTTCTTGGATATTTTCTGCTACCAATATGGATACATTGATGAGATGAGTGCTAAAGCCTGGCGAACTGTGTGGCAAGAATGGCAAACTCTGGATGCCGGCACTGCCCCCAGATCTCCCTGCTTGATGGACTTTTTGCTTTATCGTATAGGACGTGAGTATTGTAAAGACAACTTGGTCGAGTACCAGTGCGAGGCAGGGCACATTTTTTATCACTTTGGTGCACGACTGCGCAAGTGCCGCGTTTGTAACCGTAGACAGCGATCTGTCGCGTTCCCCATTGCACGTCAGTTGCCTTGCCAGGTGGATGCAGAGAGTTTACCAAGAGAGAATGGCGAATTGCTTTTGCCAGCCAGCAATCTTTTGCGCACATTCGACGGCGTATGCATCTTTGAAGATGTATGCCAACCCAAGACAGAAACATTCCGACAACTTGATCCCCCCAAATCTATTTCCATAAAAGGGCGGACAAGTTGGACGAGTGCATACTCGGATAGGGAGCGCGGCGGTGGTGGAATGATGGGATGAGAACTTTCTATGTCGGAACGCCGGAACACCCTCTCTCTGACACCCGAGGACTGGCACACCTGGTTCTCCACACAGGCCGCCTGGACCCGGCAGACGCGGCTGTGGCTCTACCGGCAGGCAGGTCTGAGCCGCGCCGACGCTGTTCTCGAAGTTGGCTGCGGCACCGGGGTCATTGCGGAGGAATTGGCCCACCTTAGCTCCGCTTGCGTGGTGGGGCTGGACCTGGATGCGAGAATGCTCGCCTTTGCTCGCCGACGGAGGAACGGCGTGACCTACGTGCGAGGGGATGTCCATGCCCTTCCTTTCCCCGACGGCACGTTCGACATCGTGGTGTGCCATTACCTGCTTCTGTGGCTGGCCGATCCGGTGCGGGGGGTGTGTGAGATGGCTCGTGTGGGCGGTTGCGTCCTGGCTTGCGCTGAACCGGACTACGGTGGTCGGGTGGATCATCCCCCTGAGCTTGCTCCCCTCGGCCGGCTCCAGGCCGAGTCGCTGCGCCGGCAGGGGGCTGAGCCGGAGATGGGCCGACGGCTGGGGGAAATATTCTCGGCGGCCGGCTTGCGGACCACGGTGGGAGCGATGGCCGGCCGCTGGAACCTGCCGGATTGCCTCGATGAATCCGGGTTCGAAGCGGAGTGGCGTATGCGGGAACACGACCTGGTTGGTCTCGTTTCGCCGGAGGAGATGCAGAGGTTGCGCTCTGTGGACCGCCAGGCGATGGCGGATGGCCGGCGCATCCTTTTCGTCCCCACCTTCTATGCGCTGGGGAGGTAGGACGAGAGGCCATCTTCTAGAATGGGCAGGCGCGAGACCTGCCCCTACCTACAACTCTGAATCGGCATTTTGCGTAAAGTCAGGTGGGGTTGCACTTCATCGTAACGACAAGGAGCGAACTATGTCCGAAGGAAAGAGCGCGAGTTATACCATTCTTACCGTCCTGGGCGTCATCGGTATCATCGTCTCCTGCATTCTGATCTTTTTCGGGGTGCTCTTCATTTGGGGCGCTTTCAGTCCGCAGGGAGACCCGGCATGGGTTGTCATCGGAGGCATCACCGTGGCAGTTGGGCTGGGTATCATCGCCCTTGCGGTTGGCGCTTTTCTCTACGTCAGATTCCGCAGGTCGAAGGAAGCCGCAGGCCCCCAGGAGATCATCCAGAAAATTGATCTCAGCGGCGATATCGAACTGGAGAAGTTGAAGTGCCAGAACTGCGGCGCCGAACTGGATAAGGACAGCATCACCGTCAAGGAGGGGGCCATCTTCGTCTCCTGCCCCTACTGTGGAGCCGCCTACCAGATGGTCGAGGAACCGAAGTGGTGATACGGATCGCTCAACTCGAACGGAGGAAACCTATGTGGAAAAAGATATTGGTCTTGCTAGCCTCATTTGTTGTTCTCTTCCTTTTATGTGCCCCTATTCCGTCCTACGCCCAGGACTACTCCTTCTCTTTGGATCAGGAGGAGGTGGACGTCTGGATCAACCAGGACGGCTCCGTCACCCTGGAGTATTGGTTTACTTTCACCTGCGACTCCGGAGCGTATGCCATTGACGTGGTGGACGTGGGCCTCCCCACCACTGACTACTCTGTCAGCGATGTTCGCGCCGACGTAGCAGGGCGGGCTGTCTCCTATATCGAGGAATCGGAGTATGTGGACGGAGTGGCGGTATGGCTGGGGGAAGGGACGATCGGTCCCGGTCAAACCGGCACGGTGCACGTGGTCGTGGATCGCGTGGGCAGAATGGTCTACGAGGATAGCGAGGATCGTGAGTACGCCAGCACCGAGTTCTCCCCCACCTGGTTCGGCAGTCGGTACGTCCACGGCACCACCGACCTGACGGTGCGTTTCCATCTGCCGGTGGGCGTGCAGCCGGAGGAGCCGCGCTGGCACCGCAGTCCCTCCGGCTGGCCGCAGGATCAGCCGGATACCTATTTGGATGGGGACGGCCGTGTGCTCTACGTCTGGTACCACGCATCCGCCGCGCCGGACCGTCAATACACCTTTGGGGCTTCTTTCCCCCGCCAATATGTGGACGAGGCGGCCATCCAGAAAGGCCCCTCGGTACTGGAGCAGATCTTCGGTGCGATCACGGGCGCTCTGAGTTGCTGCTGTAACCCTGCTACCATATTCTTTACCGTCGTTGCGGGCATCATCGGCATGGCTGTCTACGGTCAGCGCAGGCGCAAGATGCAGTACCTGCCTCCCTCGATGAAGGTCGAAGGGGTCGGCATCAAACGTGGGCTGACGGCAGTGGAGGCGGCCATCCTGCTGGAGACCCCTCTGAACAAAGTCCTGACGATGATCCTCTTCGGCCTGCTCAAGAAGGGGGCCGTGACGGTGCTGGACGACAAACCGCTCAAGATCAAGGTCAACGAGCCGCGGCCAGAGAAGTTGCATCCCTACGAGGAAAAGTTCCTGGCGGCGGTGAAGAAGGACGGCACTCTCAGCGAGAGCCAGCTCCGTAAGATGACCGTCGCTCTGGTCAAAGCGGTCAACAACAAGATGAAGGGGTTCAGCCGCAAGGAGTCGGTGGCCTACTACAAGCGCATCGTCCGGCAGGCGTGGCAGCAGGTAGAGGGCGCGGAGACGCCGCAAGTGCGCGGCCAGCGGTTCGACGAACAACTGGAGTGGACGATGCTGGACGACGATTTCGAGGATCGGACGGAGCGCACCTTCAGGACCGGCCCGGTCTTTGTGCCGATGTGGTGGGGGTACTATCGCCCGTGGGCGCGCACCCGGCCCGCCGTCGCCACAGGGGGAGGAGCGCCCTCTCGTCCGTCGGCTCCCTCGACCGGGCGCGTCCAGTTGCCGACGCTCCCCGGCGCTGCCTTCGCCGCATCCATCGTGAACGGCGTCCAGACTACGGCCAGCCGCATCGTCAGAAACGTGACCGGCTTCACCAGCGGTGTGACGCGGGTGACCAACCCCCCGCCGAAGCCTTCCACCAGCCGCAGTTACAGCAGCAGCGGGGGTGGTTGCGCCTGTGCCTGTGCCTGTGCCTGCGCGGGCTGTGCCTGCGCCTGCGCCGGAGGGGGGCGGTAGAGCTGCGAGCTTATGTCCCTTCTCGCCCGCCTGCGTGATCGTTTGAGTCCTCCCCGGCCTCTGCCGGTGGGTCTGCACGGTTACGAGCGGCGCGACGAAACCGGTGGACGGGTGCGGGTGCACCTGCGCGTGGAGCCGGATGGGCGCGGGCTTTTAGTCATCAACGCCTCTCGCGTACTCCACCTGAACCAGACCGCCGTCGAGTACGCCCGCTTTATCCTGGAGGGAGCGGGCGAGGAACAGGCCGTGCGGAGCGTTCGCCGCCGCTACCGGGTGGACGGCGCCACCGCCCGGGCCGACTATCGCCGCCTACAGGGGCAGATCGAAGCGCTCATTGCCTCCGATGGCTCCCTCTGCCCGATTCACGGGCTGGACCTGGAACGGATAGACCCTTTCTCGGTCCCTCTCACGGCTCCCTACCGGATGGACCTGGCACTGACCTATCGCTGCAACAACGACTGCCCCCATTGCTACGTCGCCCGGCCCTCCAGCTACCCGGAGCTGGAGACTGCCGCCTGGAAGAAAGTCCTGGATCGGGTGTGGGAAGTAGGCATCCCTCACGTCTGTTTCACCGGAGGGGAGGCCACGGTGCACCCCGACCTGGTCGAACTGGTGGCCTACGCCGAGGGGCTGGGACTGGTGACTGGTCTGTTGACCAATGGCCGGCGACTGTCCGACGGGGCTTACGTGCAGGCGCTCGTCGCGGCCGGCCTGGATCACGTCCAGATCACGCTGGAATCCCACGACGAAGCCATACACGACCGTATGGTGGCGGCCCCCGGCGCCTGGCAGGAGACGGTGCAGGGAGTACGCAACGCGGTCGCGGCCGGTCTCTATACCACCACCAACACCACCTTGACGCGGGAGAACGTCGCTGCGATTGAGGAGACGGTAGCGTTCATCGCGTCTCTGGGCGTGCCTACCTTCGCCTGTAACAGTCTCATCTACTCCGGCCGGGGCGCGACGGTAGGCACCGGGTTCCGGGAGAGAGAGCTGGTCCCCGTGCTGGAGCGTGTGCGGGAGGCGGCCGGTCGGCATGGCCTGCGTCTGATCTGGTACACTCCCACCCAGTACTGCGCGCTCTCGCCGCTGCAACTGGGGCTGGGAGTGAAGGCCTGCACGGCCGCGCTGTACAATATGTGCGTCGAGCCGGACGGGGCGGTCATTCCTTGCCAGAGCTACTACGAGCCGCTGGGCTACATCCTGCGCGATCCCTGGGAGGCGATTTGGAACCACGATCTGGCGGTGGCCCTGCGGGAACGGCGCTACGTCCCGGAGAAGTGCCGCGATTGCCCGGATCTGCCGCTCTGCGGAGGGGGGTGTCCGTTGTACCTGGAACACGAGCAGGCGGATGTTTTTGATAAAATAAAACAGGGCCACTTAGCCGAACTTTGATAATACTATCGGAGCCGTCGGTTTCGTATCAGTAGCGGTCGCCCGCAAAGCTGGTGGCCGGGTTGGACAGCCGCTCCATCTCGAAGGGACGGCGCAGGCTGGTGACGGGCGGCGGGCCGCCGTCCACGAATGGGGCGCGAATGCACGAATCACGAATCACGAATCGCGCGGCGCCCCATTCGTGTATTCGTGAAGATTCGAGGAC
>CAZXVB010000042.1:7579-13194 GCA_964643875.1 uncultured Anaerolineales bacterium
CAAGTCGCCGGACTTGTGTTGCTCCACCGCTCCGGTGTTGTCACCGCGGGCCGCCGTCCACGAATGGGGCGCGAATGCACGAATCACGAATCGCGCGGCGCCCCATTCGTGTATTCGTGAAGATTCGAGGACGGCCCGCCGCACCGACTGTCCACGAGCGGCGCAAGTCGCCGGACTTGTGTTGCTCCACCGCTCCGGTGTTGTCACCGCGGGCCGCCCGCCGTCCACGAATGGGGCGCGAATGCACGAATGCACGAATGCACGAATCGCGCGATATAGTCAGGGAGAAGGGGAATGGAATTTCTGAATTTGGATTGGGCAGCGTGGGAAGCCCTGATGATAGCCTGGGGAGGGAGGCGGGCGGACGCTCGCGGGGTTTGGCAACGGGTGTATCGGCACGGGGAAACGGATTTCATGCGCATGGAAACGCTGCCGCTTGTACTGCGGGAGCGGTTAATACAGGAGGTGCGGCTCGACACGCCGGTGCTGTTGGAGCGACAGGAGTCATCGGATGGGGAGACTTGCAAGGATCTACTCCGATTGTCTGATGGGGAACAGATCGAGGTGGTGCTGCTACGATATGGCCGCCGCCGCAGCGTGTGCATCTCGACGCAAGTCGGGTGCCCTGTGGGGTGTTTGTTCTGCGCCACCGGGCAGATGGGGTTTGTTCGTTCGCTTTCACTTGCTGAAATCCTGGCGCAGGTGTTACATTTCCAGCGCGAGATAGTCACGTCGGAAGCGCCGGGATCGGTTGGCCTTTCGAATGTTGTGTTTATGGGGATGGGGGAGCCGTTGTTGAATGAAGCGGCTACGGTGGCCGCGATACAGCGGTTGACGGATCAGCGGGCCTTTGGATTTCCCCGTCGCCGTGTCACATTGAGCACGGTGGGGATCATACCGGCCATCGAGCGGTTGGCGCAAGGCGGGGGTACGTCGGTCAATCTGGCCGTTTCGCTCCACGCCGCCACGGACGAATTGCGTGCGCGTTTGATCCCGTTAGCTCGACGTTACCCTTTGGAGGCATTAAAAGCGGCACTGCGGCGGTACACGGAGCGAACTGGACACCGGGTGATGATCGAGTGGGTGTTAATCCAGGGGGTGAACGACATGCCGGAACAGGCCAAGGCATTGGTCAATTGGTTGGATGGACTATCGGCACATGTGAATCTCATCCGTTTGAACCCGACGCCGGCGTATTCCGGTCAGTCGGCCAGCGAAGTAGCCATCGGGACATTCGCGGCTGTATTGGACCGGGCCGGTGTTCCGCACACTGTGCGCCAGCGGAGAGGAAGCGCTATCGAGGCCGGTTGTGGCCAGTTGCGCCAACGGGTTGCGCTTCGGTTTGGGGTGGGATAGGAATTTGACTTGAACGCCGGATAGTGGTACACTACACAAGCTATTGAGTGTAGCACCGTAGAATCGTTGGATGCACTAAATTGCACGTGTTTGCAACCAGGAGGTACCGAATGGTGGAGGAAAAAAAGAGGGTGGTTTGCATCGAAGACGAGCCTGAGATGATTGACCTGGTCAAGTTGATCCTGGGACGCAAAGGTTTCGATCTCATCGGTGCTGTCGGTGGACGTGAGGGTCTGGAGACAGTCCGTAAACTGAAGCCGGATCTGGTTCTGTTGGATCTGATGATGCCGGACATGGATGGCTGGGAAGTCTATCAACAGATGAAGGCAGATGAAGAGTTAAAGGACATCCCGGTCATTGTTGTCACGGCCAAGGCCCAAAGCATAGACAAGGTGCTGGGATTACATATCGCCAAGGTAGACGATTACGTCACCAAGCCATTTGGCCCGCAGGAGTTGTTACAGAGTGTAAATAAGGTGCTAGGGATTTAGTTACCGAAGGTCGAATGTCTGCGGGGCTTCGCCGTTTGGGTTGTCTATCTACCATCGTGGTTGACCTGGTGCGAAGCAGGCAGGTACAAGGCGGCGCAATGTAGGTGAGCATCAGGCATAGTAGGTGGCGGGGTCTGTCGCTCTGTGTTTGGTTTGTTTATATGTTTGGCGGGGCGGTGGGAGGGGGATGACCCATCCCGCCGCTTTTTGTATGTAGCGTGCAATGATGCTCAGGATGCTCAAGGCTAACTCGTTGATGAGGGGAGGAAGAAGGGACCTATGGAACTGCTATCTGTACGAATTGAGAAACCGGACACGCACAACGTTATTTTAGGGCAATCGCATTTTATCAAGACAGTCGAGGATATGCACGAAGCCCTGGTCACCAGTGTGCCGGGAATCGCCTTTGGGCTGGCGTTTTGTGAAGCCTCAGGGCCGGCTCTGGTGCGTACCACCGGCACCGATGAAACGTTGGTTGAATTGGCCTGCCGGAATGCGCTGGCCTTAGGGGCGGGACATAGCTTCGTGTTGATCCTTGGAGAGGGGTTTTATCCCATCAATGTGCTGAATGCAATTAAGGCCTTGCCGGAGGTGTGTCGCGTTTTTTGTGCCACTGCCAATCCTGTCGAGGTAATCGTGGCGGAAACCGAGCAGGGACGAGGGATTTTGGGCGTGATAGATGGGGTGCAGCCTAAGGGAGTTGAGACCGAGGCCGATGTGTCCCATCGCAAAGAATTTTTGCGCATGATCGGTTACAAGTTGTAGACAAGTTGTAGCTTCGATTCTGTGGGAATTCATTACTCAATCTCTTGACTCTCCTACCGAATTCGGAGTGGGTATGGGCAGTATTGACAATGGATGACATGGATGTTGACGCCCTGTGCGGTTTGCTGTTGGCGGCGCGACAGTTGAAGCAGGTTCCCCGCACAGGGTGGGCGATGCGGGGAGTGCCGAATGGGGAAAGCGTAGCCGATCATAGTTTTGGTGTGGCCTTCCTTGCTCTTGTGTTGAGTGAGATGATCGCCCTGCCCGTTGATCGGGCCAGGGTGGTGGCCATTGCGTTGATCCACGATTTGCCAGAGGGAGTTACCGGCGATCTCCCTACGCCAGCGATGGTGCATTTTCCCCCTGATGCCAAGCATACCGCTGAGTTGGCCGTGTTGAAAACGTTGTTGAATGGTTTTCCTTGGGCGGAACAATGGCAAACCTGGTGGCAGGAGTTCGAATTCGGGAGCACGGTCGAAGGCCGTCTGGTGCGGGATGCCGATCGGCTGGATATGTTGCTCCAGGCTTATGTGTATGAGCAGACGTTGGGAAATCGTTTGTTGGACGAGTTTTGGCCACAGCCGGATGATGGCCCGTTCGAATTCCCCATATCGCGGCGGATCTATGAGGCGCTGATGAACCGACGCGCCGCGCAGTGCAGGGGGGCGGTTCGATGGTGACGGGAAACGACGCAACCGGGGAACATTCATGGGTAGCAGTGCGGAACGAGACGCAAGGTGTTCCCCTTTTGCCTCGCGTACGTGCTTGTCGAAGTTTCTTGTGTCGCTTGCGCGGGTTGACCTTTCGTCGCCAATTGGAAGCGTCGGAGGGATTGTGGCTGATCGGCCAGAGAGAGAGCCGGATGGATACGGCCATTCATATGTTTTTCGTTTTTTTCCCAATTGCCGTGGTCTGGTTGGACCGATCTGGCCAGGTGGTGGATACGTGTTTGGCGCTTCCGTTTCGTCCGCTTTACGTTCCCGCCCGGCCGGCACGGGACGTGTTGGAGGGGCCTCCAGAGCTACTGGACCAGGTCCGGGTGGGAGATAGGTTGCGATTTGGGAGGCAGTGAGTGAATCGAATCGTACGGATAATTTCCAGCCTTCTGTTGTTCTTCCTGGTGTCTATAGTGGCAATGGAGTGGGGCGGGGGAAGACCGGCAGCGGCGCAATCCGATGATCCACCTACCGGCCCGTCTGCTCAGAGTGCGGTGTACATTGTGCAGCGCGGGGATACGCTGTATGGGATTGCAGACCAATACGCTGTTACCGTAGAGGCATTGATGCGCGCCAATGGAGTACCCGATCCGCGTCAAATCTACGTAGGGCAGCGGTTGGTGATTCCCACGGCGGCGATTTCCCTCAGCTTGGTGAATGCCGAAGGGGGCGATGCACAGCCGATCCATTGGGCTTCGTATATGTTTCAGGCAGGTGATACCCTTTCCTCCGTAGCCAAACGGTACGGCTTGACCTGGCAGATAGTAGCCCAGGTCAACAAATTGCTCTCACCGCAGGCGGTTTGGCCGGGGCTGGTGATTCGCGTGCCCGTTTCGAGTCCCGCCATAGAGCCAGTAGAGGGGGACTCGAACTTGCCATCTGGCGCGACGGCCACGGGCTATGGTATTCCCTATTTTGTGAGACCTGGGGATACCGCGTTGCGGATCGCGTTGGCGCATGGGGTCTCAACGTGGGCCTTGGCGGTCAATAACCACATAGCCAATCCGGCTTTGATTTACCCCGGTCAAGAGCTGATGTTGCCAGGGACGGGGGCGGGATTGCCATCGCCTTTCCTGGCTATCGAAACAACCCCTGTGCCGGTTACCCAAGGCTCCACCCTGGTGATCGCGGTGCGGACGACGGTCCCGGTTTCATTGACCGGTCGTCTGTTCGAACAAGAGGTCCGCTTTGCTGAAGAGGATGGCGTCTACTACGGACTGGTTGGTGTGCATGTGTTTGCCGAGCCGACGCTGTACGACCTGGAGTTAACGGCGATTGATGAGGGAGGATTGGGCACGACGATGACCACCGGTATCTTGGTGGCGGAGGGACGATTCAATTACGAACGCATTGACGTACCATATGGTCGTTCCCAATTGTTGGATCCGACCTTGATCGCCCAGGATCACGAGCGGCTGGAGAGTGTGCGCCATTTGTTTACGACACCCCGGATGTGGTCGGCTCCGTTCCAACGACCTTGTGTGGGGCCGATTTCGGCCTATTTTGGCGCTCATCGTTCATACAATGGAGGGCCATACACCAGTTATCATAGTGGCGTGGACTTCCGGGCACCTGGAGGGACACCTGTGCATGCAGCGGCTGCCGGAACGGTAGTGTTAGCGGAACAACTATCGCTGTGGGGAAATGCTGTGGTGATTGACCACGGGTGGGGCGTGCTGACAGGGTATGCTCACCTTTCGGCGATCCACGTGACACCGGGTCAGCAGGTGACTGCCGGCGAGGTCATCGCCGAGGTGGGAAACACGGGCCTTTCCACCGGAGCGCATCTGCACTGGGAGATGTGGGTAGGGGGCACGAGTGTGGATGCTTTACAGTGGTTGGACCCGGCATCGCCCTGGCCGGCATCGGAATGGCGAGCCATCGGAGGGTGAGGTCAGGGGATGGCGTGCGGCCGGAGTGATCGGCCTACGCTGTTCATTATTCGCTATCCACTGCTTCGTCGAATTTTTTGGGGGGATGGTGAAGGTTCCAGGAGATGACGGGCCTCATCGGCGAGATCGGCCGGCACATTGATCCGTACCTCTCCTAACCCATTTATCGTGATGCCGATGATTGGGCCGGCGCTTTCGTATTGTAGCAGCACGGGAATGCCGGCTTCTTCCAGTTTCGCTTTGATCGCTTGTGCACGGAGCATCCCGTGTTCGACGTGCACTGTGGTCATGGTTGGTGGATGTGTGTTGGTCATTACCTCTCTCCTTGAGTCGAATTTAGATGGGTGCGTTTCATTTCAGTTGGAAAGTGGGCCACCCTCCCGCAGGTTGCCATT